>DBRE01000065.1:22435-52456 GCA_002305535.1 Syntrophomonas sp. UBA1376 | reverse complement strand
AGTTAATCAAATAAAGCGGTCGGTCAGTGTAGGTAACGGGGACATTGTCGTCAAAAGGTATCCCCTGACCATACACCACCTCAATCGCAGCCTTTTTATTTATCGACCTTTTTTGCTGAGATTCTATCTCTTAGACCAGGTATGTGTTTATATCAGTTACATAATTCTTTTAGGCGGTTTGCCACCACGGGCGCGTTGCAGAGTCTTCATCTCGTGCAATGCTTTGCCAGTCCCCATCGCTACACAGGATACTGGGTCTTCAGCAATATGTACCGGTAAATTGGTTTCATGGGAAAGAAGTGTGTCCAGACCATCTAGCAAGGAACCTCCTCCAGTCATCACAATACCATTGTTGACAATATCGGCAGCCAATTCCGGCGGGGTGATCTCCAGCACTTTTTTCACTCCTTCGATGACTGCTGCCAGTGGTTCCTGCATAGCGTGCCAGCTTTCGTGAGAACTTATCTGGACGGTCTTGGGCAACCCAGTCAATAGATCCCGACCACGGATATCCATGACTCTATCCCGATTGGTATCTGTCACCCAGGCAGTTCCTACCTGTATCTTTAATTCCTCGGCAGTACGGTCTCCAATCATCAGATTATATTCACGTCTTACATAACGAATAATGGATTCATCGAACTTGTCTCCGCCTATGCGTAGAGATGTATTGCAGACTATCCCTCCCAAGGAAAGTACTGCAATATCTGAAGTTCCTCCACCGATATCCACCACCATATTGCCAGTGGCTCCTGAGATATTTATACCTGCACCCAATGCAGCTGCCAGTGGCTCTTCTATGATATAAGATTGTCTCGCCCCAGAAGATAAAGTAGCCTGGCGAACAGCTCGCTCTTCCACATCGGTAGCTCCAGTGGGAATACAGACGATAACCCGTGGTTTGAAAAACATACGCTTACCCAACACCTTGCGGAGAAAGTGGGTGAGCATTTTTTCAGTGGTGTCATAATCAGCAATAACCCCTTCTTTGAGCGGCCGAATGGCAACAATATGCCCGGGAGTTCGTCCCAACATCAGGCGAGCTTCTTCACCAACCGCAATTATTCGATTGGTATTACGGTCAATAGCAACCACTGATGGTTCATGTAGCACAATACCCTTACCTTTTTTAAACACCAGTACACTAGCCGTACCCAAATCAACCCCAATATCTTCCTCAAAGAACACGCGGCAAGGCCCTCCCTACAAAATTCTTCATTTCTAACAGTATTTTACCGCTTATTTGAAACTATTGCTATTAGTTTGTAGTTGAGAAGATGTATAGTGGGCATATTTCTGTCGAGTTGCCTCTCCTCCCCGCAGGTGTCTCTCCGCTTTGTTTTTGTCCAGAACCTGTTTCACTTCTTCCGCTAGCTGCTTATTTATCCGGGGCAGCCTCTCGGATACGTCTTTGTGCACGGTGCTTTTGCTGATTCCAAACACTTCGGCAGTCTGCCGCACGGTATCAGTGGTCTGAATTATATGCTGAGCTATGCGCACCGCTCTTTTGCGAATATAGTTCTGCATGCTCCGCCTCCCTTGTTGAATTAGTTAAATATATTCAAAGAGGGAAGCATTTAAGAACTGTTAGTAAGGTATTTTATATATCCGGGTGCCGGGATAATAGTGAGCCAGTATTTGCTGATAGTTTTTTCCCTGCAAGGCCATGCCTTGGGCACCGTATTGACATAGACCCACCCCATGCCCATAGCCGTAGCTGATTACATTGATGCCTTGATTTTCCATTCTGACCGTACACCTGGTGGATGGCAACCCAAAAGCCTGTCGAAACTCACTGCCCTTCATCACCTTTTGATTGACCTTGACCTGTTCAATCCTGCCCGTAGAACTGGTAGCCATCACCTCAACACATTCTCCTTCACCACTTACTGCTACTACATCCTGCCAGTCTAACACCTGTTCAGTTTTATAGCGCTTGGAAATTTGGCAGTAACCACACTGTACTGACTGGAGATAATCAATGTTTTGCCCAAACACTTCCAGGGCACTGGCAGTTTGCCCGCCACAGGTGGAGTGATAGAGAGCATCGATCAGCTGGTTATCATGGAGGATCACTTGTCCGCGAGTCTCTTCTACAGCCTGTTGGATATTGAGCCACCATTGCTCACTTTGATGAGGATGGCGCCCGGCGAATTCTTCATAACTCAGATATCCCTGACAGGTATTGATATTGTCAGATAAGTCAGCTTGGTGTGGGTAAGACTTCCCTTCGGTGAGTTTGCGTAGTGCATAGGTACGAGCACAAATCGCCTGAGCTTTAAGAGCCTCAGACTCAAAAGAGGCCGGCATTTCGGCGGCAACAGTCCCGATAATGTACTCCTCCAGATCCATCTGTTCCACTTGGCCGCTTTGACTACGATACACTGTAACCATAGGCAGCTCATGGATAGACTGAGTACTACACCCTCGTAGGGCAAAAAAAACCGCCAAAGCGGCAAACACTATGGCTGAACTGAATATGATTATTTTTTTCATGTTAAATAAATATGTAGAAACCATGATATTCATGCTTGGAAATCATGGTTTGTTAAACACGTCTTATATTAGCGCCCAATCCGTTCAGCTTGGCTACTATATTTTCATAGCCTCGATCAATATGCTCGCTGTTCATGATGTTCGTGGATCCACGGGCTGTTAGACCAGCTATCATTAAGGCCGCCCCGGCTCTGAGATCAGTAGCTCTTACCCGTGCTCCGGTCAGTTCACGGCAGCCTTTTATTATCGCCGTTCGTCCCTCAGTCTTGATTTTAGCTCCCATTCGCAGTAGTTCGGCCACGTGCATAAAGCGGTTTTCAAATACCGATTCAGTGATGACGCTACTGCCTCTTGCCAGGCTCAAGTAAGCCATGAATTGAGCCTGCATATCAGTAGGAAATCCCGGATAAGGTTGGGTTTTTATATAAACTGGTTTAATATCTTGCTGACGATAAACTCTGATATGACCATTATTTTCTTCAACTATGGCATTGCTTTCCAATAACTTGGCGGTCACTGCTTTGAGATGTTCAGGAATAATATTTTTAATGATAATATCTCCTGCGGTGGCGGCCGCTGCCACCATATAGGTTCCGGCTTCGATGCGATCTGGTATGGGTGAATAATCAGTGGAGCTTAGTTTTTCTACTCCTTCTATCTTAATAACATTACTACCCGCCCCGGTTATACGGGCTCCCATACTATTCATAAAGTTGGCCAGATCCACTATTTCCGGTTCCAGGGCAGCGTTCTCGATATAAGTGGTTCCTTGGGCCAGACTCGCCGCCATCATGATATTTTCTGTCGCACCTACACTGGGGTAATCCAGATAAACATGATTGCCATAAAGCTGGTTAGCTTTGGCTATCACGTCCCCTCCGGTCACATTTATGCTAGCACCCAAAGCTTCAAAACCCTTAAGATGCAGATCGATAGGCCGCGTTCCTATGGCACACCCTCCCGGCAATGACACCCGAACTGATCCTTTTTTGGCCAACAATGGCCCCATCACCAAAAAGGAGGCTCGAATCAATCTGACCAGCTCATAAGGAGGTGTCTCTCTGACCGCCCCACCGGAAAAATGTAAACTGCGATCTCTATAATCCACTTTCACTCCCAAGTATTGAATGAGTTCTGTTATTACCGTCACATCTCTAATATCAGGAACATTTTTAATGATCTTAGTTTCATCGCTTAGCAATGAGGCGGCCAAAATGGGCAAAATAGCGTTTTTTGATGAACTTACCTCCACTTCTCCCATCAGTCTAACTTTCCCAGGAACCAGCATATGAACCCATCACCTCCTAAAATGCTAGTAATTCCCAACAATCAGTGGAAATCCTATGTAAACGTAGGTTTTGTCCTGGGACGGACTGCTGTAAAAAGCAACCTGAACATTATAACGCTGGCCATCGCTCCAGATCGGCTTTATGCTCTTGGCCAGGCTTTGGCTGTAGCCAGTAGAACTAAAAGTCATCCCCTCATGGTAGTTTTCGATTGTTACCGCATCCAGGTTCTTCATGACGACCCCAGCTAACTGAGAAGTGCCCTCCTCATCAAAAGTGTTTTTTAGCTCGCCTTTATAGAGATAATAATCATGCCACTCTAAAATGCCTATTTTCTGCAGCTGTTCCTTGAGCGATGGTATGGCTTTATCCGGTTCACTGGTCTTAGCACTAACAATAAAATGCGTTTCCTCATGGTTGGTAATGGACTGTAATGCCAAGTAATAGTCAATCCCATTGACAGTAGTACTGTATTCCATTTCCAAGCCCTGTTCACTAGAATGGATAAGCACTTTATCGGGTTTATATTCCAAATTTAGGCTGGATGCCATTTGGCGCATGTATCTTTTCAATTCATTTTCAGTGGAACTCGTTCTTAGCTTTGCCCAGCAATCCTGGTGCGATTCCAGAGAAAATGCACCGATGGATGCAAAAGCTAGGGAATATGGGGAACGACTTTCAATATGTCTGCCCATGGTATAGTCGATGGTATGATTACCCAAAAAACACAACAAAATAAAAAAAACTATGGAAAATAAAGCTCTCTTCATTCTCTATCCCTCCCCGATTCAGGTAACAGAATTCTTGCCATCATGGGGAGGTATTATTCTTGTCCAAGCTTTTATTATTTTTCAAAATATGACTAAAAAGACCTGACTTAGTCAGGTCTATCCTCGGTTATACTATTGTCTTCCGGCTGCTCATCCTGGCTTACCGCCAGGGTCTCCTGATTAAGCCGTTGCTCCTCCTCTAGTTTCAGCAGGTACTCTTCCTTTTGTTTTTTGGCTATTCGAGCTTTCTTTTCAAATTTAACCGTTTGCCGCCAAATCACAATAGCGAATACAATCGTACAAACGAACACAATTCCGATTAAAATTAGAAAAGCGGTTTTCAATGGCTCCCCCCCTACCCAATCTGTTATGGTTCATCCTCCTGATCAGGCGCCCAAATAGACTCTTCCTGTTCCTTTTTTTTCTTGCGCTTATTTTTTGCAGCCAAAGCGTTTTCCTGAACTTTATAGGTAGCCTGCCAAAGTAGGAGGTATATTAGCCCCTTTACTAGATAATAAACAAGTGTAACTACGATAAGAGTCTTGAGCATACTCTCCATGCAATTTACCCCGCAAGTTTGTCCCCCGTCGTAACATTATGCCTGAATCATAATAATATTCCAAAGCCGGAAGGTTTGTCAAAACCTTCCGGCTTGGTATGGCTATTCTCTATCTCTATACATCAATGTCTGTCCCGGCTGCTCTTAACCGGGCAATAGCTCGCTGCATGGCTAATTGAGCGCGTGAATAATTTATGTTTTCATCACGCTGGGTGAGCCTCCGGCGGGCGCGTTCTGCAGCCGCCTTGGCACGGAGTACGTCAATTTCATACCCATGTTCCGCTGTTTCCGCCAAAACTCGGGCCGTGTTATCAACAACCTCCATGAAACCACCACTCATGGCAATCTTTTGCTCCTTGTTCTGGGCATCTTTGTAGCGAAGAACCCCAATTTTGAGAGCTGCGACCAGCGGCGCGTGGTTTCTCAAAACCCCCAATTCACCTTCCACAGCGGGAGCAACCAAAAACTGAACCTCATCCTTGAACAGGATCTGTTCAGGGGTCACTATCTCTAGCATGAAGGTGTTTTCTGCCATACGCTACGCCTCCAGTCTTTTTGCTTTGGCGATGGCGGTGTCGATATTACCGACCATAAGGAAGGCGGCCTCGGTTAAGTGGTCATGTTTGCCTTCCAGTACTTCGGAGAATGATTCAACGGTTTCTCCAACTGGTACATACATTCCCGGTGATCCTGTAAACTGCTCAGCCACGTGGAAAGGTTGTGACAGGAAGCGCTGGATCTTGCGGGCCCGGGCCACGATCAGCTTATCCTCATCGGATAGCTCATCCATACCCAGTATGGCTATGATATCCTGCAGTTCCTTATATCTCTGCAGAATCTGCTGGACGCCTCGGGCTGTATAGTAATGCTTCTCACCCAAGACCACTGGATCTAGAATACGCGAGGTGGAATCCAGTGGATCCACGGCGGGATAGATACCCAGCTCAGCAATGGAACGAGCCAAAACGGTGGTGGCATCCAAGTGAGCAAAGGTTGTGGCCGGGGCAGGGTCAGTCAAGTCGTCAGCTGGCACATAAACTGCTTGAGCTGAGGTAATTGACCCCTTGCGGGTGGAAGTTATCCGCTCCTGCAATAATCCCATGTCTGTAGCCAAGGTGGGTTGATAACCAACCGCAGAAGGCATACGGCCCAGCAGAGCCGACACTTCGTTACCTGCCTGAGCAAAGCGGAAAATGTTGTCGATGAATATGAGTACGTCCAATCCGGACATATCACGGAAGTACTCAGCAACCGTCAAACCAGTCAATCCAACCCGCAGACGGGCTCCGGGAGGCTCATTCATCTGACCAAAGATCAAAGCACACTTGTCGATAACTCCAGACTCGGTCATTTCACCCCAGAGATCGTTACCTTCACGGGTACGTTCACCAACACCAGTAAATACTGAATAGCCGCCATGCTCATAAGCAATGTTGCGGATCAGTTCCTGGATAATAACAGTCTTACCAACACCGGCGCCGCCGAATAATCCAATTTTACCGCCTTTGGCATAAGGACAGATCAAGTCAGTAACCTTAATACCGGTTTCCAATTGTTCCGTGGCAGGCAGCTGATCTACCAGTGCGGGAGGGTTACGGTGAATTTCCCAATGGTCTGCGGCTTCTACCGGTCCGCCCTCATCAACAGGCTGACCTAAAACATTTAAGATGCGTCCCAGACAACCTTCTCCCACTGGGACTCTAATAGTTGCCCCAGTATTGGTTGCCTTCATTCCGCGCATAACACCATCAGTAGGCTGCAGAGCAACGCAACGAACTGTATCATTACCCAAATGCTGCATGGCTTCCAGGGTAACATCGATGTCAACTGCTCTTACACTACTATCCTGTTCGCTAGACTTTATGGTAATAGCATTCATAAGGTCTGGCAACTCGCCAGGTTTAAAGCGGATGTCGACGACTGCGCCGATAACCTGGGTTACCTCTCCGTATGTCACATTCGCCATCCTCTACTTTCCTCCTTTATTCAGAGCTTCAGCGCCGCCGACGATATCGAGGATTTCATCAGTTATTGCTGCCTGACGGACCTTGTTCATTTCCAGAGTCAGCGTATCGATGATTTCCCCAGCGTTTTGTGTGGCATTGCTCATGGCGGTCATTCGAGCACCGAGTTCGCTGGCCTTACTTTCCAGCATGGCATGATAGATCTGGCTGCCAATATAACGTGGCAACAGAGTCAAAAGAATGTCTTCGGCACTCGGTTCATAAATATAATCAACTAAATGTTCTTCGGTTTCCTCTTGCTGAGGTGGTTCCAAAGGTAGAATCTTGGTTATAGTTGGAACTTGTCTCAGCACATTAATAAACCTTCCATAGACGATGTATACCTCGTCTACTTCTTCATTTTCATAAGCATTCATCACATAGTTGCCAATCTCGCGTGCATCGGCATAGCTGATCCTATCACCTAGGTTAACAAACTCAGCATCAACCAATCCACGTTTCCGGAAAAAGTCGCGCCCTCTCTGTCCTACCGCGATAACACCGTTTTCGGTCTTGCGTTCATCCTCATCCATGGCTGTCATAGCTGCTCGGATGATATTGGTATTGAAGGCTCCACATAGGCCACGGTCACCCGTGATAACAACGTAACCTACTCTACGAATCTCCTCGCGGGTTTCCAGGAGCGGGTGCCGGACGTCAAACGCCACAGCAGCCAGACGAGCCAGGGTTCCCTGCAGAGTCTCCGTGTAGGGTCGGGATGCCTCGGCACTCTCCTGAGCACGGCGCAGCTTCGCAGCAGCTACCATTTTCATGGCCTTGGTAATTTGCTGCATGTTTTTTACACTTCTTATTCTGCGTTTATACTCTCTTACGCCAGCTCCTGCCATTTATCTCACCACCTATACTGCGAACGTAGATTTGAACTCAGTAATAGCCTTCTGGAGCTTTTCTTCAGTGGCATCATCCATTTTTCCAGTAGACTTAATATTGTTCAAAACGTCGGCATAGGCACTGCGCATAAACTTTAGGAAGTCAGTTTCGAATTCCAATACTTTGTCTTTGGGCAGTTCATCCAAATATCCGTTAACGGCAGAATAAATGGATACTACCTGCTCTTCCATAGACATCGGCTGATACTGACCTTGTTTCAGGATTTCTGTGGTCCGCTCACCTCTGGTCAGTCGTGCCAGAGTAGCTCTGTCCAGATCCGATCCAAACTGAGCAAAAGCAGCCAATTCACGATACTGAGCCAGGTCAAGACGAAGCTGACCCGCAACCGATTTCATAGCCTTGGTCTGGGCCGCCCCACCTACTCGGCTAACTGAAAGACCTGCATTAATAGCTGGTCTTTGTCCTGCATAGAACAAGTCAGTTTCCAGATAGATCTGTCCATCGGTGATGGAAATAACATTAGTGGGGATATAAGCAGAAACGTCACCAGCTTGGGTTTCTATGATGGGTAGTGCGGTGATGGATCCGCCTCCATGCTCTTCGTTGAGCTTGCAAGCTCTTTCCAGTAAGCGGGAGTGCAGATAGAAAACGTCACCTGGATAAGCTTCACGTCCAGGAGGACGGCGCAATAGCAGGGACATTTCGCGATAAGCTACCGCATGTTTGGACAAATCATCATATATGATAAGTACGTCTTTCTTATCAGTTTCCATAAACTCTTCAGCTATTGCTACCCCGGCATAAGGAGCCAGATAAAGCAGGGGAGCCGGTTCAGAAGCAGTGGCAGCTACTATGATGGTGTAATCCATAGCGCCCATTTCTTCCAATTTAGCTACGATACCGGCAACTGAGGACTGTTTCTGACCAATAGCTACATAAACACAGATCAAATCTTTCTTTTCCCGCTGATTGATAATGGTATCAATAGCAATGGCTGTTTTTCCTATCTGGCGGTCACCGATGATCAATTCTCTCTGGCCCCGACCGATGGGAACCATGGAGTCAATAGCTTTCAATCCGGTCTGCATTGGAGTATCAACTGGTGAGCGTGTTACCACACCGGGGGCAACACGTTCTACCGGTCTGTAGGCGTTAGTGTTTATCGGTCCCTTGCCGTCAATAGGCTGCCCTAGAGCATTTACTACCCTACCCAGCATGGCTTGTCCTGCGGGTACTTCCATGATGCGTCCGGTGGCCTTGACCACGTCGCCTTCCTTGATATGGGAATATTCACCCAGCAAAACTGCACCGACATTATCTTCTTCCAGGTTGAGAACCATGCCATAGGTTCCCCCGGTGAATTCTAACAATTCTCCAGCCATGGCACCTTGTAAGCCGTATACGCGGGCGATACCGTCACCGACGTAGATAACGGAGCCCACATTGCTGACTTCGACCTCGGATTGGTAGCGCTCAATCTGCTGTTTGAGAATAGCGCTAATCTCTTCCGGTCTAATACTCATTTATGTGCTCACCCCTATCGATTAACTAATCTTCACCTGCTTGAGTTGCTCTTTCAGCATAGCCAGCTTTTTGGCAACGGTACCGTCTATGATCTGGTCTCCCAACCTTATCTTCACCCCTCCAAGCAAGGATGGATCGACCGATACCTTCAGTTGTACCGTTTTGCCCATAGACGCAGATAATTTCTCAGCAAGCATTTTTACGTCCTCTTCCGAAACCTCTTGAGCCGCTATTAAGTCGGCCTTGGCGATATTGCGGGATTCATCTGCCATATCACGATACTCCAGTGCAATAGCTGTGATATATGTTTCCCGGCGTTTGTCGATCAAGATATTCAAGAAGTTTAGAGTAGTTGTAGAAACCTGGTCGGTAAATATCTTGGCCACAATCTCCTTCTTTTCATCAGCCGGCACCAAGAGATGAGCCAAATACTCCTTGAGGTTTTCGGTTTCCTCAATGATTTGAACCAGTTTTTCCAACTCCTGCTGAAACTGGTCTATCTTATTTTGTTCCTGGGCAATGCTAAAGAATGCCTCGGCATAACGCCTGGCAACACTTTTGTTTAACATAATAGATCGCCCGCCTCATCAACAAAATCTTTCACCAGCCGTTTGTGATCCTCTTCGTTTATCGCTCTTCCCAGGACCCTTTCAGCAGCAAAAATCGCCAGGGATGCAGCCGTATCCTTCAACTCCAATTTGGCCTGTTCGGTAGCTGCTTTGATTTCAGCTTCGGCCTTGGCTTTGATATTCTCCGACTCTTCCTTGGCTTTCGCGATCATCTCATTTTTAGCCTCTTCAGCCGCTTTAGTAGCCCGAGCCACTATGTCCTGAGCTTCTTTGCGGGATTCGGTTAAATTGTTTTGTGCTTCTTTACGCAACTGATCAACTTCAACTTTAACCTCTTCTGCATGTTTTAAGGAACTCTCGATAGTTGTGGTGCGCTGTTCCAATATGGCATTAATAGGGTTAAAGGCAAATTTGTACAACAGCGCAAACAAAATGAAAAAGTTCACTGCAGTCCAGCCAATAGCATACCAATTAGGAATAACCGGAGTATGTCCCCCAGGTTGTTCCAGCGCTCCGCCGGACGCCATACACAAGGTGGCAAATCCAAATATAAATACACTGCTTAAAAGGAGCACGCAGATATAAAACCGTTTGTTTCTAAACACGGATGTGCTACCTCCAATCTCTGAACAGATAGTATTTGGGGCGGCGGGCCTGTACATAGCCCTACCGCCCACAAAACTTGATCCCCTGAAAGCCGTTATATCTTGCCGACTAACATGAAAGCAATAACTAGACCATAAATCGTCAGAGTTTCAATGAAGGCCAAAGTGATGAAGAGAAGAGTTCTGACGTCCCCTCCTACTTCGGGCTGCCGAGCAATCGCTTCAAAAGCTTTACCACCAGCAACACCCATTCCTATTCCACCGCCTATACCGGCGATCGATACGGCCAGACCAGCACCTAATGCTACGCCCATCTTTTTCCCTCCTTTCTTCATACACCAGTTTTTAAACTAAGTTTCCAGAGCCACCCTATAATTTATCCTCAATGTTAATGACTCTCTCCCGCAGCAGCCGCAATATAACTGGCTGACAATAGAGTAAAAACTATAGCCTGGATTGCTCCCAACAGTAGGCTTAAGGCCATGAGCGCCCCCGGTATAAGGAAGGGCACCATGAACAACAGAAAAGCAATAACCATTTCCTCCCCAAAAATGTTTCCGAAAAGACGGACGGTAAGGGAAAGTGGATGTGCTATTTCTTCTACCAGATTCAAGGGCAACATCAATGGACTGGGACTTACGAAGTGACCCAAGTAGCCCACAGAATGCTCTGCAAATCCAGCTACATGAACTGAACAGAAAGTGATCAATGCTAGGGTCAATGTGATGTTCCAGTTACTGGTTGGAGGCTGAAAACCAGCAAGACCAGCCGCACCTGGTAAAAGACCGCTGTAGTTACTGAGTATGATGAAAAGGAAAAAAGTCGTGAGCAGTGGAGCCCACTTTTTGGCGACGTGCTCTTTATCCATCAACTGTGTGAAGAAATCATATGTAAACACAATGATAGCTTCAAAGGCATTTTGTAGTCCCCGAGGAACCATCTGCATGTCCCGGGTTGCAAAAAAGGCTATCAGCCCAATTAAACCGATAATAACCCATTCGGTAAAGATGATATGATCAACTGGTATTGGACCCAGCTTAAAGAACACACCATCAAGCATACCAAATACCATAACTCTATCTCCCCCCCTTCCTATGAGATTGTCATTTTCCCCACCTGTGCCCTCAGGTTGGAGAGAACCCTCCCACACGGATCTTTAAAAGTCCCGCATGACCTCCTTAATCATCAGTCGAGGAATCATCATCCTGTTTGGCTGAGTGGGAATCGTCGCTTGCCATGGCCCGATCCCACATAACCTTCATCCCGGTAGCTATCCCAAGCATTAAGCCAGCAACTGTTAACCATGGTTCAGTATCGAACCTGGTGTCCAGCCACTTGCCGCCAAAATATCCCAGTACTACCGCTGCTACCACTGTAGTACCCATATTAAGAGCATCAGTCAAAGATCTTGCCCAATGCTTTTTTGCTTTGGTCATTCTACCTCCTATAGGATTAGGCTGACATTTTCCGTTAATGTATATTCGTCACAAACAGTCAAAATCCTTTTTTATGACTGAGGTATTTTGCTAAAGTTTAAGAGGGCAACTGAATGCCGACCCTTTGGTTGCCCCAAGTTAATGATTACTTTGGGAAATGCAGCTGGTTCTTTAGCCTAGCGGGAAAGATATCCTTTGCGCTCTAACTTGGCCCAGTGTTCCTGCAAGGCTTTATCCAGATTGACTCCAAACTGTTCTTCCATGACAAACATCATGGTGACAGCGGTTTGGGCCACATCCATTAATTCCCTTGTGATCTCTGCCACCACCGTATCATGATCCAAACTAACCTTCTCCCCACTTAGCCCTCTAAATTTGCCGATGACCTGAGCTAGTTCCCCGGCCTCTTCCATCAGTTTGAGGGCGGTAGATTCAAGAGTAGGATTCAATTGGTTTAAGCGAGGCAGTGATAGAGTTTTCGCATCCATAATCAATCGCTCTCCGTTCATGCCACTGGTAAATAAAAAACCTATCCATCAGTCTTTTCCACTATCACCAGCTCAATCCCTGCTTCCCGCATCAACTCAAGAGCGATATCATCTTGGAAGTCGCCACGATGAACCACTTTCTCAACCCCAGCATTGATAATGATGCGTGCGCATATAATACAGGGCTGATGAGTACAGTACATTACAGTATCCTGAGTGGATATGCCGTAATAAGCCGCATTAATGATGGCGTTTTGTTCGGCATGTACCCCTCGGCATAATTCATAACGCTCTCCGGACGGAATATCCTTTTCCGAGCGCAGGCAGCCCACTTCGCTGCAGTGTTTGAGTTTGCGAGGTGCTCCATTATATCCGGTGGAAATAATGCGTTTGTCTCTTACCAGAACTGCCCCCACCTGACGGCGCAGACAGGTGGAGCGGGTAGCTACCAGATCAGCTACCTCCAAGAAATAATCATTCCAACTAGGGCGAGTGTCAAACATGGCGATCTCCATTTCACCTATATGTTATAGAGCGGATACTTATCACACAGCTTTTTGACTATTTGGCGGGCTTCCTGCAGATATTTATTATCCTGGGGATGTTCCAAAGCAATGGCTATGGCTCGGGCTACCTCTATCATATCACTCTTTTTAAAACCGCGCGTAGTAAGTGCCGGCGTTCCCACCCGAATGCCGCTAGTTACGGTGGGCTTTTCCGGATCAAAGGGAATGGCATTCTTGTTGACGGTAATATTGACCTTCTCCAACACATCTTCGGCCTCTTGACCCGTTAATCCTTTAGGTCGCACATCTACCAGCATCAGATGATTGTCAGTTCCCCCGGAAACCAGCCTCAACCCATGCTCTACCAGGGATCCGGCTAAGGTTACCGCATTCTCTACTATATCTTGTTGATATTTGTTGAACTCCTCAGTTAAGGCCTCTTTGAAACAGACTGCCTTGGCAGCGATAACATGCATAAGCGGGCCGCCTTGAATACCTGGGAATACTGCTTTATCGATTTTCGCGCCCCATTCTTCGCGGCACATTATCAAGCCGCCTCGGGGTCCACGCAGGGTCTTATGGGTGGTGGTAGTAACAAAATCTGCATAAGGTACTGGAGAAGGATGGAGGCCGGCTGCTACCAGACCAGCAATGTGGGCCATATCCACAAACAGGTAAGCCCCTACTTCATCTGCTATATCCTTAAAACGCTGGAAATCTATAATGCGCGGGTAAGCGCTGGCACCAGCCACGATCATTTTGGGGCGATGTTCCAGGGCGGTTTCTCGCACCTGGTCATAATCAATGGTCTCACTGTCCCGGTTTACTCCATAATCGACGAACTTGAAATACTTTCCTGATATGTTGACCTTGCTGCCGTGAGTCAGATGGCCGCCATGGTTGAGATTCATTCCCAACACTGTATCCCCCGGGGTAAGAGCAGCAAAATAAACGGCGGTATTGGCCTGGGCTCCGGAATGAGGTTGAACATTGACATGTTGAGCCCCGAACAACGTCTTGGCTCTTTGGCGGGCCAATTCTTCTACCACATCTACGTATTCACAGCCACCGTAATACCGTTTGCCCGGATAACCCTCGGCATACTTGTTAGTCATCACTCCCCCCTGGGCGGCCATAACAGCCCGCGACACAAAATTCTCGGAGGCGATCAACTCCAGTTTGTTGTTCTGCCGCTGTTCTTCTTTAGCAATAGCGTCGGCCACCTCTGGATCCACCGGTTTAACATAGCGTTCAATATAGTCCACCTGTCTTACTCCTCCTTATAGCTAGCTGACTCCAGCTGACATATCTTTTCTACTCGACCAAGGTGTCTACCTGCTGCAAAAGATGTGCTCAAAAAGGTTTTTATAACTTCTACTGCCAGACCAGGCCCGATCACCCGTGCTCCCAATGCGATCACATTAGCATCATTATGCTCTCTAGACATACGGGCTGTGTAACAATTGTCACACAGAGCAGCCCTTATACCTCTGATCTTGTTGGCAGCAATAGAGATTCCTACTCCGGTTCCACAGATTATGATCCCAGGGATCTTTTGTTCTAAGACTACGGAAGCCACCTCAGCCGCGATATCAGGGTAGTCCACTGCATTACAGCTGAATGTGCCACAATCCACCAGGGTGTAGTTTTCAGCCTGCAAATTAGCTATGATCTCCTGTTTCAAATCATAACCAGCATGATCACATCCAATAGCAATTTTCAAATAATCCACCTCAGTTCGTTTAATAAATTGATTCTGTATCGTACCTTGTGCTGGGTTTTACGAAAAAATATCTCCCCGGTTGACAATTATCTCCAAAAGTGATTCTATCTGCTGACGGGCTAATCGATATGCCTCGATACCTTGACCATAGGGGTCAGATACCTCCTCTGTCGGTAGGCCTGCATATTCTGCTAACGTGTATACTTTGTGCTGCACATGAGGGAACTGCTCCTGCAGTTGGTGGTAATGGTGGCGGGTCATAGTCAAAATCAAATCAACATCTCGTAGCAATTCATCATCAACTGAACGGGAGCGATGCCTGGAAAGGTCTATGCCTACGCTTCTCATTATTTCGATAGCTTGCGGGGTAGCCTCCATATCGTCCAGAGCATTCAGACCGGCTGATAGGCTTATTATGCCATGAGAATTGTGGTCTCTATCCTGCAACATCTTGTTCAAAATAGCCTCTGCCATAGGGCTACGACAGGTATTTCCGGTGCATATGAACAACACCTTTTTCATGCCTATCCCCCCTTATAAAACCAGTTTGACAGCTAGTCCCAGCAGGATCACTCCGCCAAAGATCTGAGCATAGCTACCCACTAAGCGGCTGAATATTCTGCCACCAATGAATCCGGCTACAGTCATGACCGCCGCCGTGGCGCCCATAATGATCACCGTAAGTAATATAGGCACTCTTAAAGTACCTAAACCAAAACCTACTGTCAAGGCATCAATGCTCACCGAGACAGCCAACACTATAATGCTTCCCCATTCCGAGGATTTGCTTCCATTCTCCTCCCCAGAGAATAGAACTTGCTTGGACTCTTTAAATTTGTAGGTTTGCGGACGCAGCTCCCGATAACCTTTCAGCAGTAAGTCCACAGCGATATAAGCCAAAATCAAGGCTCCCACCCGGGCGGCCCATATACCTAGAAACTGGCCTACGGCTAAACCCACATTCAAGCCAATTAACGGCATAATTATATGGAGGATCCCCACCGTGGCAACAAATTTAACCGCAAAGTCCCGGGCAACACCCTTGAGTCCCATACCCATAGATAGTGAAAAAGCATCCAGCCCCAGGACCACTGCGACCAGGATAATGGTTATGTATTGTTCGATCACCGCTCATCTCCTTGGGTCTTCCTGGCTGGCCTTACAGATTCGATCAATTACCGCTGTGGTTAATCCGTCTGCCCTGCTAGGGATGGGGGCAAATATCAACACATCGATCTGCTGCCGTTCCGCCTCACGAATTATATGATAGACATCTGACCCAGATTGATCCACATTAAGCATAAAAGTACCCACTCCATCTATTTTATGTAGGTGGGAAAGGTTATTATGAACCACTGCCACTCTTTTTCCCTGGGTCAGATGTTGCTTCACTAACTTTTCCAGCAGGGTAATGCTGTCAGACAGCAAAACCCGCGACGAGGTCTGATAGTGGGCTGGCTGCCCTGGCTCTGCTACCGAATCGGCAATAGGTTGCCCCAACACACTTTCCAGTTGCGGCCGACTTATCCCCCCACTCCTCACTAAGCGCACCTGGGAACCAGTTAAGTCAAGAACGGTAGATTCTATACCCAGACCGGTGGCCCCGGCATCGAGAACGGCGGCGATCCGGCCATGCAAATCGTCTTTTACATGCTGAGCAGTGGTCGGGCTGGGCCGTCCGGACAGATTAGCACTGGGCGCCGCCAGGGGGCCGGCCCGATTGATCAAAGCCAGTGCCACCGGATGAGAGGGCATACGCAATCCCACGCCCGGCCGATTAGCAGTTATAATATCCGGTACATCAGGGCCTGCTGGTAGGATGAGGGAAAGCGGGCCCGGCCAAAAACTTTCTATTAGGAGCCGGGCGGTGTCTGGAACCTGCCCAGCGATCTGTTGGATCTGATCAAAACGAGCAATATGGACGAGCAGAGGATTCATAGGAGGACGATTTTTCGCCGCATATATTTTCTCCACAGCAGTTGGAGAAAAGGCATCTGCCCCCAACCCGTAAACAGTCTCCGTGGGGAAAGCTACTAGTTCACCAGCTCTGATAAGGGCAGCAGCTTCTTCAATAATGTGTGCTGCCGGTTGATCAGGATCTACCTGCCAGTAGACGGTCTCCATCAGGTTCCCTCCTGAAAGGCTATTATAAGCCGATCCAGCCCTGCCCCATCCTGCTCCACCTGCATCTTTACCCACGAAGGCAGCAATTGGGCTACTGCTTGGGCCTGGTCACAGCCAATTTCCATTAACAAATATCCGCCCGGCCGCAAATAGGGCCATACCTGAGGTATAAACCTTCTATAAAGTTCCAGTCCATCTCCATATCCCCACAAAGCCTGGCGGGGTTCAAATTCGCGCACTTGTACATCCAATCGAGCATATTCTTCCTCAGATATATAGGGCAGATTAGCGCAAATAAAATCAAATTGTTCCTGCACTGGCAACGGGGTAAGCAAATCGCCTTCCAGGAAACGCACTTCTACTCCATGCTGCTGGGCATTCAAGCGGGCCACCTCCAGAGCTGACTGGGAAATATCAGTGCCAGTAACCTGCGCCTGAGGCAGATAATAAGCTAGGCTAACTGCAATGGCACCCGATCCAGTTCCGACATCACAGATCGCCATAGGTTTTTCCTTATCTGCCAGCTCTAAAACGGTTTCCACCAGCAATTCCGTTTCCGGTCGGGGTATTAGAACTGCCGGGGTTACCTTGAAATCAAGACTCATGAACTCGCGTTTGCCCACTAAATAGGCCAGGGGTTCATGGTTAGCTCTTCTCTTTATAAATTCGCGATATTGCTCACGTTCGTTCCTGTTGACCGGGGCATGATAATTGACATACAAATAGACCCGGTCTTTATCAAGAACCTGAGCCAGAAGAACTTCAGCATTGAGCCGGGGTTCTTCTATGCCCTTGTTCGTAAAAAACCGGGTGGTCCACTCCAGGAGATCTTTGATTGTCCAATTATCTTGCATCAATCCACCTGTTTCAAACGTTCCGCTTGATCGTGAGCGATTAATGAATCAACTATTTCTTGCAGCTGGCCTCCTAATATCAGATCCAGTTTATGCAAAGTGAGATTTATCCGGTGATCACTGACCCTTCCCTGGGGGAAGTTGTAAGTGCGAATACGTTCACTGCGATCACCGCTGCCTACCTGGCTTTTACGAGCTCCGGCCATCTCGGCATTCTTTTCTTCTTCCATAATTTCTTTTAAGCGAGCACGCAGTACCCGCAAGGCCTTCGCCTTATTCTTATGCTGCGACTTCTCATCCTGGCAGGTAACTACCAGACCAGTGGGAACATGAGTTATGCGTACCGCCGATTGCGTGGTATTGACCGACTGTCCGCCTGGACCACTGGAACAGTAAACATCTATTCTCAATTCATTGGGATCGATGTCCACTTCCACTTCTTCCGCTTCTGGCAATACTGCTACCGTAGCCGCTGAGGTGTGGATACGTCCTCCTGATTCAGTGGCTGGAATACGCTGAACCCGATGTACACCGGATTCGTATTTCAACTGGCTGTAGACACCTGGTCCATCCACCACGAAAATGATTTCCTTGATGCCACCGATATCGGTGTAATGAACATCCATAATATCAGTTTTCCAGCCCTTTTCCTCGGCATAGCGGGAATACATGCGAAACAAGTCCCCCGCGAACAGCGCCGCTTCCTCTCCTCCCGTGCCTGCTCTTATCTCCATAATAACGCTCTTATCATCATCAGGGTCACGAGGCAGCAGGGCAACTCTCAGCTGATGTTCCAAGGATGTCTGTTGTTCTTGCAGGTTGGTCAGCTCTTCAGTCAACATCTGCCTGAACTCTTCATCTTGATCCTGCTCCAGCATTTCGCGGGTATCGGCAAGTTGCTGCAGAACCGATTTATATTCTCGATAAGCAGTTACTATATCGGTTAGGTCAGAGTGAGCTTTGGCATATTTCTGATAGCGGGCCTGATCAGCAATGATTTCCGGCTGGCTGAGCTGCTCATTTAATTCCTGGTATTTATCTTCCAGGCTCTGTAGTTTTTCCAACATCGGGGAATAGATCCTCCTTAAATCATGTCAGCAGGTGTTTAGGCTCGGGCTACTCCCAACTGAGCCATGGCCGGGTCAGAAACTTTTTGCGCATCCTCATTTTCAATAGGTAAAACAGCTTTTAACGCTTGCAAGGCTATCTCTAGCTGCTGGTCATCGGGTTCCCGCGTAGTCAGTTTCTGCAACCACAAACCTGGGGCAATCACTATCCGCGCCCAAGGGTTGTGATAATACTTCCCGGAAAACTTAATAAATTCATAACCCAATCCGGCCACGATCGGCAGAACCGCTAATCTGGTCCAAATCCGGTAGAACAGCGTTCCCTCGCCTAGCATCACAAAAACCAGTATGGAAATGACCATAACGATCAACAAAAAGCTGGTGCCACAACGAGGATGCAGAGTGGGATGTTTGCGAGCATTCTCAATAGTCAGCTCTTCACCGGCTTCATAGGTAAATATGCTCTTATGCTCGGCTCCATGATACATAAATACCCGATCTATTTCTTCCATACGAGAGATAGCATAGACATAGAGTAAGAAAAAGGCGATGCGTAAAATTCCTTCCACCAGGTTTTGGGCTACCACGCCACCGATAAACGCCTGGGTATAATGAACCACTGCCGTAGGCAGGATCACAAACAGGAGTATAGCCAGACCAAAGGCAAAGACCCCGGTCAAGATCAGTTCGGTGGCGCTCAGTTCTTCCTCTTCCTCGGGCATAGATAGGTTAGCTGATTTATTAAGCATACGTATGCCAATGGCCATAGATGTTATGAGCTGATATGTTCCCCGGATAAGTGGCCATTTTAGGAAAGACCAGCGCCGCGGCAGTTCCTTGTTGGGTTCGGTCTCCAGTTCAATACGGCCCGAGGCAGTTCTAACTGCTAATGAGGTTTGTTGAGGGCCGCGCATCATTACCCCTTCTATGACGGCCATACCTCCAATAGATGGTTTCATTTCCATATTCAGCACCTAATTTCTATCCTATAAGCAAAATAGCAGAGGATCCGCTCTGCTATTGCCAGGTTATTGTAAACCGTATTTCTTCTTGAATCGGTCAACCCTTCCAGTAGTATCAACGATTCTGGAGCGATTACCAGTGTAGAACGGATGGCATTTCGAACAAATTTCCACGCGTATGTTCTCTTTAGTTGATCCCACTTCGATTTCATTCCCACAGGCACATTTGGCTACGGTGGGCTTGTAGGCAGGGTGGATATTAGCCTTCATTGGTTTCACCTCGCTTTTTGCACAGGTTTGCTGGCAATTGCCTTTATGAGCAAACTGCAAATGAAATTATAGCAAGAATCACAACAAAAAACAAGGCAAAGATCAGGCAAAACCAGGCTGGTGTTGTTTAACGCTCTAGGTTGGTTCTGATGGCGTAAAACGGTACTTGAAAAATTGCTGCTGGAAAAAGCTATCGTAGTTGCTGAAGAACTCATCCCCATCATCAGTGTCTTTTATCTTTTGGTTGAAGACAAACATTTTAGCATCCAGGTTATCCATCATGTGCAGCACAAAAGCTTCTGGGAACATGGGAACTACCGGTGAACCAAACTCGGTAGTGCCATGATGGCTCAGTATCATATGCTTGATCATCCACTCCAGTTCCTGGGGGAAATCCTGCCCCTGACTGCGTACTGCAGCAATGGCGTTCCCGATGCGTTCAACTCCCATCATGATATGGCCCAGCAGTTTCCCCTCAACGGTATACTCGGTGACAACTTTGACCCGATATTCATCCAGTTTGCCTATGTCATGTAAAAGAGCACCCGTAATCAAAAGATCGGTATTAAGCCAGGGATAAGCTGTCCCAAGCTGCAGACTTAAATTTGCCACCTGCAGAGTATGCTCCAGGAGGCCTCCCGGATAGTTGTGATGTACCTTTTTGGCAGCCGTAGCCCCGTAAAACTGCTGGCGAACATCCGGGGTAAAGATCGACTCCAGCAGTTTTCCCAAAGCCGGTTCCTTAACCTGTCCCAGCAGTAGGTTAAACTCTTCAATGAGCCGTTCTATATCGATATCCGGCTTTTTCAAGTAAGGAGAAATGTCTTCCTGCAACGCTTTTATCCGTTTGGCGGTCACCTGGAGCTTATTATTGTAACTTCCCAGGTCACCCAAGACTCCCAGAAGACTACCGGCTTCCACTGGTCCATTGATCTGGCAGTTATCCCAGACAATAGCATCCACTTCACCGGTAGAGTCGCCCAGCCTCAGATTGATTATGTCTCGACCATCTTTAGTCTTGCGCTGGTTCTTGTCTAATACCAGGTATTTTCCCCACAATTGACTTCCGGTCGGTAAGGCTTTCAATTCCTGTATGGTAAATGGTCCTTTTTTCTCCAAGACTTCACTCCCTTTTATCGCAACGCAACGGGTGAGTATAGGAACCGATCCTCACCTGCGGCAATTCCTGCTGTAAAATGCTCAAAAAAGTTAGCATACCCATACCCGCTTCCTGGCTATCAAACAAATCCAACAAATAATCGGGATCAATGTTTAAGTTGCGCAGTTGTATCATGTCCACTGGGTTTTTCCTTATGAATTCCAGCAAGGCTTCTATCTCCGATTCGCGATCCGTGAATCCCGGAAAAACCAACAGATTTATAGAAACAATGACTCCTTTTTCGCGGGCTTTGGTTATGGAATCGCTCACCTGAGCAAATTTATAGCTACGGGGTCTATGATACTTCACATAGTTGTCTTCAGCAAATGAAAAAATCGTGACCCTCATACTGTCAAGACCCGCATCATACAACAGACTCAGGCCACTGCTGAACCCGGCATTGGTGTTGATGTTGATAGTACCTCGATCAGTCTGTTGGCGTACCATTTTAATAGCTTCTGCCAGGCGAGGGGCATTCAAGGCTGGCTCCCCTTCACATCCCTGGCCAAAACTGATGATAGCCTCCTTGGCATTTTGCAGATGATCTCCAGCAATTTCGGCAATCTCCTGGGCATCAGGCACAAAAGTCAATCGCTGTTGAGGGGAATCGGCCCCATGATGACTTTCGGAAATGCAGCCGATACAATCGGCATTACAGCTGGGCATGGTGGGGATGCCTCCTTCCCACCGACGATAAAATATGTTTTGCGCTGTAAAGCAGCTGTAGTCTAAAGAGCAGTGAGCCAAATGTTGTAAGATCCTGTTATACGGATATTGTCGCAGCTGTCGGTTTATCCGCTCAGGAAGTCGAGCCGTATTATAGTTGACGGGATGCCATTTGCGATGTTCATCGGTTTGCACCGCTGCCGTATATACCTGGCCATTTTTGAAACCCACCGCAGCATAGCCCAGCAAGGGAAGATCTCCGGCACCTCTGCTGCTCACACAGGCTGGCAACAAAGTTCTGGTAAATCCCTGGGGCAGTAGGGCTGCTACTGCATAAGCCTTCTGTCCCCGACCGGAGGGATCTGATTCAAAATAGGTCAGTCTATCTCCATCTAACCCCACCGGAATATAGTAGGGCACCGTAACCAGGGAAGCTCCCCGAGGCAGGGGTATCATCTCCAACTCTTCAGGCTCTACCCAGTTGGAACCGGTTCTACCCAGCATAGCTATGCTGGAGTGTTCTAATAATTCCTGGTTTTCATTAGCATAAAGAGCTAGAAACATAACCATCCTCGCTTTCAAAGTCTATCTATAGACTAGCTGAAAACAGCCCATAAAAAAAGCCCCCAAAGGGGGTTCAGCTTAGGTGTTTTTTGAACTCTTATTATCTGTCAATCAAGTTAATTAAGAAAGCAGTTGCCTTTTCTTTATTTATTTCTGAACCACTAGACGCATTAAGTATTTTGGTTAATGCTGTTCCTATAAATTGAGCAACGCCGCGAGTGTTTCTTCCTGCCCAATGGTGTATGACATTGGTAGCATCCAAAAGTCGGTCGTCAAACGCGGAGCAAAGTCGAGACACGATTTTCCCATCTTCATCTATGCCAAGCAGATATATCAGATATACAGATTTGTCAGTTGATAGAAATTCAAGCAGTTTATCGATATTATATGCCTTGGGATTTCCGTCCAAGAACATAACCTTGGTCTTAATATCTGTCTCAGTATTATACTCCGGATATCCTTTGAAATAATCCCCCAAATTATCCTCGGTCTTAAACTGCGGAAATGGTTTTTTGCTGTGTAAAGCCGCGATGATTTGATCTTTAAGTGTTGATCCATTATCGGTGATCAAATATTCAATGATACGACCTCTTATATTCACATTGTCAATAAAGGCCGCGATGGCAATCTCACCTTGAACTTCAGCAACACGAGAGTCCAAATCGTTGTTCAAATCATGATAGCAATCAGATTTAAGGAAACTTATGGCTCGATCAACCGAATCAATAATTGTTGCTTGTGCTTTTTCGGTAACATTGAATTTTTGAATTTTTCCAACAATGTCATTGGTGCTTTCAACAAGCCGTTCAAGATTGTCTTGGAAACTGAAACCACGATGGTATGCATACAATCGGTCAAAATAGCGGGGAGAGTTTTCGATGCTTTCGAATTCCATCATAATATCCCCCCCGTTAAAACTACCTTTAATATTGTCAACACGAAGTTCTTGTGAAGAGTGACTTATTTTCTTTAAGAAAGTAGAGTTCGCCAGCAATAGGTAATTTGTGGTCGAAGACACTATACAGACTATAAAAGGAATGTTGTCATACTTTTGTAGAGCCGACAATGATAATACCGTATTACTCATTCGCTTGTTTTCGGATTTGCTAAACCGAATAGCAAAATCATCACAGTAATAAACACTTCTATCCTGGGTAAGAGAAAACTCCTTCTGAACAATGCCGGCCAATTTATTTTTATCGGCAATTCCGTTGTAACGCTCAACAAGTGCAATGAGTCGGTCTATGGTACTTTTATTATACATTTTCGTCTAGCTCCCATAATGTCACTTGCGATTTCTTACTTTTCTTTTGCAGGGCACTTGTATTACGTTCCCAGAAAACTCCGTCGGTGTAACCTTGAATGGTGGGATCTGTATCAGCCATTTCCAAGCGCTTTTCAGCCCAAACGCAATACTGAGGATTTTGCTCTATGCCTACATAATGCCTATTAAGCTTTTTAGCTGTCACAGAGGTGGAGCCAGAACCTAAAAACGGATCAAATACTATATCCCCCGGATTTGAGCTGGCAAGAATGAGCTTGGCCAACAACTTTTCTGGCTTTTGGGTAGGGTGAGCAGTATTTTCTGGCATAGACCAGTAGGGTATCGAAATATCGTCCCAGAAATTGGACGGATATGTGTTTCTAAAGTTGCCGCTTTCGGTTTCTTCCCAATCCTTGGGCTTACCATCAACCTTATAGGGAGCAATAACTCTACGCCTCATTTTGACGTCTTCAACATTGAAAGTATATGTTTTGGAGTTAGTAGCAAACCATATGTCTTCCATGCCATTTTTCCAGTTTGATAATGAGCCTCGACCTTTTTCTCGTTGCCATGTGATGCGATTTTGTATATAAAAGTATTTTTTTAACACACGACCGATGGCCGGGCTTGATTGCCAATCACAGCAAACATAAATTGATGCCTTTGCTTTTAATAAAGGTAATATCAGCTTTATCCATGTTTCTGTATACTCTTCATATAAATCATCGGAAGTCTTCTTATACTTATTACCATGAAAATCTTTGTCCAGATTATATGGCGGATCTACAATGAGCAAATCAACAAATTCTTGGGGAAGAAATGAAATAATATCAAACGTATCACCTAAAATTGTCTTATCTAAAATAGTGGTCAATTCGGCAGGTTTATCAATAGAAATGCACCTATCCAAATATACCTGTCCCTCTTTTACTGTAATATCAATTGTTTTATTTCTCGCCGCTTTCATTGGTCTTTTCCTCACTTTGCAGGTACTTATTTTCATCAAATTCGATATTATGGGATTGGCAAAATTCGCATATGGTTTTGATTGTTTGGTATGAGGGTCGATTTTTTCCCGTTTCCCTACGATTAATCGTAACAAATGATACCCCGATCTCTTTCGCAAAGGCTTCTTGGCTAAGCAGGCTCTCTATACGTACTTTCCTTATATCATCAAAGAAGTTCATTATTTAGTCTCCCGAAAGGCTATAACATAGTTATAACATATTTTAATTGAAGGGTTATCAATATACCTAGAGAATGAAGGCAAGAAGCTTCGCCGACTGTAAGAGGGATCATGAAAGCATATAGGAAATTAGATGGCAAAAAATTATGTGAGAAGCTAAACGGTGCTAAGAATGAACAACTTTGGGAAACTAAGGTCACTCCAAAGTAAAAGGACATGGCCTTTATCAAAGAAGCTCTTGCATAACCGAACATGAAAAAGCCTCGTTGCTATGCCCCCAGGGTTTGGCAACGAGGCCTTTTTCGCTTCCACTATTAACGACTCAGGTAGGTGAGGGGATTACACAATTCTCCATTATTGCGCACTTCCAGATGAACGTGGGGCCCGGTAGTCCGACCGGTCATACCTACGGTAGCAATTACTTGGCCCCGGGCTACCGTGTCCCCTTGAGCTACTTTTATGGCCTGCACATGGGCATAAAGAGTCTGCTTGCCGTCGGGGTGATCAACTACAACGGTTCTCCCATAGACTGATTTGTAGCCAACAAAGGTCACCGTTCCAGCCGCACAAGCCTTGATGGGATCGCCGATGTCGCCAGCAATATCTATCCCATGATGATAACCCGATGAACGCCATCCATAGCCTGAGGTGATCTTTCCTACGATCGGCCAGTTAAAAAGCGGGCTCACCGACCATCCTCGGGAAGGTTCCTGCATGACCTGGGCTACCTGTAAAGTATCGGTAGGTATGACTAGTTTATCACTGATTTTCAGATTAACTGGATTTTTGGTGGGATTGGCAGCTTTTAGCCGGGCCAAGCTAATATTATAACGAGTAGCGATATCCCACATGGTTTCTCCTTTACAGATCACATGCAGGCGCTGTCCTGTTCCCGGAACCTGCAGAGTTTGCCCTATGCTCAGTATACTATTACGCTCTAAGTTGTTTACTGCCGCCAGAGTTTGCACATCCACATTAAAACTTCTGGATATATCCCAGAGTGTGTCTCCTTTTTGCACCTGGTAGTACCTAGTCTGACTGTCAACCGTCAGAACCCTGGCTTGGCCAATAGGAATAAATTTTCCCTGAATCAAGCCGGCCCAAACTGGCGCTACTAGGATGCCGGTAAAGATCAAACCCACTAGCAGGGATCCTACCCATCGTTTATACACGATTTTCCACCTCGTTTCTTTCAGACACAAAAAAATAAGGGCCTGTGCCCTTATTTTTGACCAATTTTAGGAAAGCTATACTCTTTAGTTGATTACCGGGAACCATTGGCTTTGCCAAATACCAGGGGCGCAGCCCTCACCAGATCCTGATTGGATTTTGTTTTTTTCAGGGTATCTATCATGGCCTGCATGGTATCCACCGGATTATACTCACCGAAATAGTTACGCAGATGCCAGCTTAGTTCCAGTTCTTCGTCGCTTAATAGCAATTCTTCTTTACGGGTGCCACTACGTTTCAAGTCGATGGCCGGGAAAATGCGCCTTTCGGCTAGCTTGCGATCCAAAACCAATTCCATGTTGCCCCGCCCCTTAAATTCTTCAAAAATAACTTCATCCATGCGGGAACCAGTTTCCACCAAAGCGGTAGCAATGATGGTAAGACTGCCACCCTCTTCTATATTACGTGCCGCACCAAAAAAGCGCTTCGGTTTATCCAGGGAAGCCGGATCGATACCTCCCGATAAGGTGCGTCCACTAGGGGGGACTACCAGATTATGAGCCCGAGCCAACCGGGTCACACTGTCCATCAGAATGACTACGTCTTTTTTATGTTCCACCAGGCGTTTGGCCCTTTCCAGTACCATATCCGCTACCTTAACATGATTCTCGGGCGGCTCGTCAAAGGTAGAGGCCACTACTTCTGCTGTGGTAAAACGCTGCATATCCGTCACTTCTTCTGGCCGTTCATCTACCAGCAGGATTATAACGTCTATTTCCGGATTATTAGTAGTTATGCCCTGAGCGATTTTTTGTAGCAAAATTGTTTTACCAGCCTTAGGAGGGGCTACGATGAGTCCACGTTGGCCTTTGCCTATTGGTGCTACTAGATCAATAATACGGGTAGATAACTCCCGAGTCTCCGTTTCCAGAGTAAGCTTTTCGGTAGGATACAGAGGTGTGAGAGCATCAAAATGTATTCTCTTAGTAGAATCCTCCGGGGGAAACCCATTTACGTCTTCTACTTTTAGTAAGGCGAAGAAACGTTCATTGTCCTTAGGTGAACGCACTTGGCCGGCTACCCGGTCCCCGGTGCGCAGTTCGAACTTACGAATCTGAGAAGGAGAGACATAGATATCATCCTGACTGGGCAGATAAGCAAATGGTCTTAAAAACCCATACCCATCAGGCATGATCTCCAATACACCCTGGGCTTGAAGCAGTTCATCAGAATGAGTTAAAGCCTTGGTAATTTCAAATACCAATTCTTTTTTTCGTAGTTTGGAATAACCAATCAGATTTATGTCCCGAGCAATTTGATACAATTCCAGTATAGTCTTGTTTTCCAGTTCGGATATATTTACGTTCGCCAACATGGTCCTCCTTCCAGATGGTTACCTACACATTTACAACCTTATTGTCTGATCATAATAGGTAAAAAAACAGATGGTGTGATCGAAAAACGTGCCCCAGCCAATCCCTGGCGGTGAGTTGCCCGGTAGGATACAGTCTTGTTACGCTTTTCCATGATAAGGGGGATGATGATAGTGTCCCCAGAATAGGCAGATTCTAATCCTCTGAGATTTCCCCTCCCTTACTCTATAAGCAGCTTGATACGATGATCGCGAAACAGTGGTTTACGATCCAAATCGTGATTGGCTTCAATATGTCTGATCGTCCCGGAGGTGCTACGCATGACCAGTGTTTGAGTCACAGCCCGGCGTTTGTAATAGCGAACACCTTTGAGCAAAAAAGAATCCGTGATGCCGGTAGCCACAAAGATAACATCATCGGAAGTAGCTAATTCATCAATAGTAAACAGTCGATCAACTTGACTGATACCCATTTCATGACAGCGATTTATTTCCTCCTCTTCCTCTGGAAACAGCCGGGCTTGAAAATCTCCGCCCAGGCATTTGAGAGCTGCCGCTGTGATGACACCTTCCGGGGCACCGCCAATGCCCATTAAAATATCGACCCCGGAGTTTTCATAGGCCGCCGCAACTCCCGGTGATACATCTCCATCAGTGATCAGTTTTATGCGTGCTCCCACCCGACGTACTTCTTCGATCAACTGCTGATGACGCGGACGGTCTAAGATGACTACCGTGACTTCAGTAACTAGTTTATCTAAGGCCCGAGCTACTTCCCGCAGGTTTTCCCTAACAGGAGCATCCAAGTGAACTCTACCTTTACACTCAGGCCCCACGGCAATTTTATCCATATACATATCGGGCGCATGTAATAGGGAGCCGCGTGGAGCTGCTGCCAGGACAGCAATGGCCCCCGTCAAACCTTTGGCTACAATATTGGTTCCTTCCAAAGGATCCACGGCAATATCCACTTGTGGCGGAGTACCAATTCCCACCTTTTCTCCAATATAGAGCATGGGGGCTTCATCCATCTCACCCTCACCGATAACAACGGTTCCATCTACAGAAACCGAGTCAAACATAGCCCGCATAGCTGTAACAGCTGCACCATCAGCAGCTTCTTTATCACCTTTGCCTACCCAACAGGCTGCTGCTAATGCTGCCGCCTCGGTTACGCGCGCAAACTCCAGCGCCAGTTCCCGTTCCAACTTTTTGACCTCCCCTGTAGGCATGCTAAAACGCCTTTTGCCAATCTGCCATAAACTTTTCGATCCCCGCATCAGTGAGGGGGTGCTTCACCATTTGTTTCAGAACACTATACGGAATAGTAGCTATATGTGAACCCAGGAGTGCCGCCTGTACGGCGTGCATGGGATGACGAATGCTGGCAGCAATAACCTCTGTTGGCAGCATATACTGATCAAAAATGGTAAGTATGTCGCTCAAGAGGGTCAATCCATCATTTCCGTAATCGTCGACCCGACCTAAGAAAGGACTAACATAGGCTGCTCCGGCTCGAGCGGCCAACAAGGCCTGATTAGCGGAAAAAATCAGAGTGGCATTAGTAGGTATTGCTTTTTTCTTCAGGGTGCTTATAGCCTTAAGGCCTGCTTCTGTAAGAGGTATTTTGATCACTACATTGGGGTGTATGGTGGCTAGTTCTTCGCCCTCGCGCACCATTTGTTCATATTCCAGAGAGATAACCTCGGCACTGATGGGGCCATCTACCACTTGACTTATTTCTTGAATCACTTCCCGATAATCCCTTTTCTCTTTTGCTACCAGAGTAGGATTAGTGGTCACCCCGGCCAGAAACCCCATTTGGTTAATCTCTTTTACTTCATCTATATTAGCAGAGTCAATAAAGATTCGCAAAGAAAAACCTCCTTTATTCCCTCTATCACTGTTAGGATAAAGTCATGTTTCTTTTAGGCATGCCCTGAACTGCCGAACACCCTAATTTTTTCACGGATAATCTCCACGGTGGCCTGACGGGCAGGTCCCAGGATCTTGCGGGGATCAATCTCATCAGGTTTCTCTTCTATAATGCGGCGCATTTCCCCGACAAATGCTTCCCGGATGTTGGTATCAATGTTGACTTTACGGATACCTAATTCAATTGCCTGTCGAATGGCATCGTCAGGTACGCCGGAAGAACCATGTAGAACCAGCGGTATTTTTACTAGGTCTTTGATTCGTTGCAGGCGGGCGAAATCGAGTTGAGGTTCACCCTGGTAACGACCATGGGCGGTACCGATAGCTATAGCCAGGCTGTCTACCCCGGTTTGTTCCACAAAATAGCGAGCCTCTTCCGGATTAGTGAACAGGGCATCCCGTTGATCCACATGGACATTATCCTCGGTTCCCCCTATTGTACCCAGTTCAGCTTCGACTGATACCCCGATAGGCCGGGACATGGCTAAGACTTGCTTAGTCACAGCAATATTTTCTTCCAGGGGCAGCTTACTACCATCATACATTACGGAAGTGAACCCACTGCGGATACAGCGCACTACCTGGGAAAAATCAGTGCCATGATCCAGGTG
>DBRE01000065.1:20828-22371 GCA_002305535.1 Syntrophomonas sp. UBA1376 | reverse complement strand
ATAATCTCCATATTGTTGGCATTAAACGCCCCGACTGCATATCCCTTCTGGTCGGCTTTCAAGAGTAACTCGTGTACTGAAACTAACATGCTCTCACCTCTTTAAATAATTACAATACTCCATCCATCACCAGTTCATTTACCAAATCACGCAGGCGCAATATATCAAAAGGCTTAGTGATGCACCGTTGAACACCAACTTCCAAAGCCTTTTTTACCACATCCATTTCACCGTAGGCAGTCATCATCACTATTTTGATGTCGGGATACAGTTGCAGTATTTGTGAAGAAGACTCCAGGCCATTCATGTTGGGCATTTTCATATCCATCAGAACAATATCCGGGATCACTTCCTGCACTCGGTCAATGGCTTCCAGGCCATTGGCGGCAATGTACACATTCCAGCCTTCCTTCTTAAACAGTTCCTCCAGGAGACGCCGCACTCCTTTTTGATCATCTACAATCAAAATTTTCTTAGGCATACTATCCCCCCCTAGGATCAGTTTCCCCATTACCTATTCGGTAAACAGGAAATTTTATCCTTCTTGTTGCAGGTGATGTTTGGTTAAATAGTCAGGGTCATAGTGGCAAGAATCGCCATTCCTACGATCAGTAATACTGACACGAGCAATGGCAAGAGCATTATTAAGATGGTTTGCCCGGTAGTAACCTGCAAGGATTCCCTGACTCCTATCACCTGTAACACCAGTACCCATAGCATGCACAGTCCGGCCAGTATAGCTCCTAACCACTGAAGCCCGGCCAATGTGGAGGCATAGTGAAGAGGGGGGCCCAGAATACCCGGAATAGAAGAGTAGCATAAAACTACCAGTATCCCTCCGGCGTTGAATTTTCCATAGATTAGTTCGCTGATCAAAGATAACAGTCCGCTACCTACCAGCAGTACCAGCAATGACAGGATAGCGCCAAACAGGCTGAACAACCAGTAAAGATTGGCGGGGATCATCTCCTGTATTTGACTATCACCATAAACATTTAAGGCCTGTTCAAAAACTACACTCCAAAGCAATACCCCTATGAAAACTAACAGGGCAGTTCCGTACGGTTTGTGGTCGGCTAGGCTGCGCAAAGTCGCCGCCGGTTCGAAAAGCACACCATAAATGGTTTCCGTGAATGACAAAAAAAATTCCTCCCCCGGATTACTCATACCGCAACTGAAGTAAGGGCTGCTTCATCTGATTGGGCAGCAACGTCAACGCTCTCAAACCCAGGCTTCCCCAAATGTTAGTTTCATTCAACAGTTCTACCGGGCTATCTTCAGACAAGCCAGCCATTTCCCGGGCTACGTCCAGGGCATCATAATAATTGCCAATACCGTCTACTAAGCCTAGTTCCACAGCCTGTCGCCCGGAAATCACCCGCCCATCAGCTATGGCCAGTAAGTCCTCCTGGGTGATTTTTCCCTGACGCCCCCGCAACACCTGATCCAGGAATTGATCATAAGAGTCTCCCACAATGTCCTCTAACAGCTGACGCTCCTCAGTAGTCATATCCCGGGTAGCTGAACCCATATCTTTGTGTTT
>DBRE01000065.1:20502-20744 GCA_002305535.1 Syntrophomonas sp. UBA1376 | reverse complement strand
ATCCAATACCCTCCCGAAGCACAGGTATCCCCCATAGAAGTGATCACCTTTTTGCCCTTTTCCCGCAGACGATCCAACTCCAAAGCGATTTCTTGCGAGGCCACAGCACTTCCTCCCGGACTGTCGATACGCAAGACCACTACTTTAATATCATCACGTTCTCCAGCCCGGCGAATGGAATTCATCAGCTCCATAGAATTTGCGGTGTACCCACCCATTAAACCGCCACTGGTTTCGCCGCT
>DBRE01000065.1:17556-20416 GCA_002305535.1 Syntrophomonas sp. UBA1376 | reverse complement strand
TGCCCTTCTCGTACATAAAGCCGCAAAACATTGCTTGATGCCAAGGTTTTCCTGATGGGCACTTCCACTTCGTCACCTACCTGTACATCCAAATCTGCTGGAAACTCCACCAGACACATCTGCATAAATACTTTACCACGAATTGGATAGTGTCTATCCTGATAGATAACTTTTATCTGTACCCGGGGAAAATTAAAGTAATAGAGTACCGTTTTGATTAAGATTTTTAACAGATCAATAAATCCTGAGGCCTTGTTGTTGACCGCCAGTGCTACTCCATCACGATAGCCAACTGGCAGAACCGCTATTTGAGCTGTTTTTTTCAAACGGTAGCTTCTCTGGTAACCTAAATAGCCACCTTTTTCCACAGTTTTCAGGGATATGATCCGGCATTTGAAGCGATAAGGGTTCCTCAGTTCCAGGCGGCGGTTTGTTCTGCCTACCGGGTGCTCTCCGGAAAGAAGGGTGCCTACCCGCACCGCATTAAGCTGCATAGGTGGATAGTTGAGAAGGACGGCACTATTGGCACAGTGTTTGATAGGAATCCTGTATCCTCTTTCCTGAAGATAGGTGACCACTTCCATGAAACGTCTAAACTGCTTTTTGGTATAGCGTGAGTTGCGAGCGGCTCCTTCAGCCATATGAGTATATATTCCTTCAATATATATGTTAGAATTTCGTTTCAATACCTGGCAACACTGAACAGCTTGATTAATATCCAAACCAAAGCGCCCCAGTCCAGTGTCTATCTTCAGATGAACAGTGGCGAAACGGTTAAGGGAGCGGCTAATTATGTTGATCATTTCCGCTTCTGCCAATGAGGTTATGCTGGGAGTGATAAAGTTCTCTATGGCTTCCTGCATTTGCTCTGGGTTGGTCAAGGGAGTCAAGAGCAAAATACTAGCCTTCAAGCCACATTTTCTTAGGGCCAAGGCTTCTGACAAATAGCTGACCGCAAAAAATTCTACTCCCTGCTGATAAAGAGTTCGTGCTACTTCAGGTGCTCCCTGCCCATAAGCATTAGCCTTGATCACTGCTATCAAGCGCACATCTTCCTGCAAACAGGAACGAACCTGTTCCAGGTTGGAGCGGATATCATCCACATCGATTTCTATCCACTTGTCATAGCACCCAGCTGAAATCATTGTTCCCCGGTTTCCTTTCTATTCCGTATCTTAAGGTAGATAGGAAGCGCATGGATCCACAGCCAATCAAAAAAGCGTGAGTAAACCTGGTCATACTCTCCTATGAATTCGGTAAGCTCTCCGCCAAAGCCCTTCTTAAATCTGTATAAGCCATAGAGAGGATTATTTTCATCCAGATCTCCAGATACGCCCCGAAAGTCATACATGGTACACCCTTGTCGTTTGGCCCAGCGGATCATTTCCCACTGGATCAGGTAGTTGGGCATCACGTTGCGATGTTCGTTGCTGGAGGCTCCATACAGGTACCAGGCTTTTTCTCCTAATATCATAGCCAGGGTAGCAGCTATAGCTTGGCCTTCATATTCAGCCACAAAAATCTGGCCATAGCCATTGAGCACCATATGATCCCAGATCCATTCGAAATATTCGTAACCCCGGATCAGAAATTGGTCTCGCTGGGCAGTTTCCAGCAGAATGTCATAAAATATGCGCAAATCCTCTTTGTTTTCAGCCTGGCGGATAACTACTCCTTTACGAGAAGCCAGCCGAATATTGTAACGCCATTTCTGGTGCATATTTTCTAGAAGGAGCGTCTCGGAAGGGCTGATATCCAAACGGAAAACAAAGCGAGGCTGGACTCCCTCAAAATCCAAACCGGTTTCATTCTTGCGCAAGCCACATGCGCTTAATATATCGGCAAATTGCTCCTGGCGGTGATCCACAGCTGGATCCATCTTCAAGAAAATAGCGCCGTGATCTCGGGCAACTCGGGCAGCTCCTGCCAAGAGGACTTGACACAATTCTTGGCTTTCCACATCAACGACCGGCCCACGAGGTGAATAAAAAATACATTTTTTCATTCCGGGTAAGGGTAAAGCGCGTTTTAAGATGAGCATAGCTGCTCGAATCTCTCCGTCTTCTTCCAAAATAAGAGGCAGTTCCTCCCAGCCCATGCCACGTTTGACCAATCCCCATTCCCATAACTGCAAAAAGTGACCCTGAGGGTGCGTAGCCACGAAGCGATTGTAGCGGTCTTTTTCATTTTTATCGATAATCCGCGTGGTAAACATAAATCTCTCCTTAAGTGGTTTTATCAGCTAGTATCGCCAATTATGCAATCATCCATGATTCTTTCGTCATTATAACGATAAATGCCTGCCCCACCGAAAATTATTATTTTTTTGCAATATAAATTGAGAGGTAGTTTCGCCAGATTGATCGTCGATTTTTGAATATTTTCAATTTTTCGAAATTAATCGACACGGAGGATTATGTTAATTTTGTTCGAATATTCTAATATATGTGTTTATAACCAGCCTCACAGCGGTTATTTCTATCAACTATTTTTTCATGGCAAGGTAAATTTTTAGGGGGGGAGTAATATTGAGTACTTATATGGATGAGTACAAAAAGAAACTGATCACTGCCGAACAGGCGGCCCAACTGGTTCAGTCCAACTCCATCATTGACTATGGCATGTTCGCAGCTAAACCAGTTGACTTTGACGCGGCTCTGGGCAAGCGCGCCGGAGATGGCCTGGAAAACGTGGCAATCAGGGGAACTGGATCGATTCTACCTATTCCCGAGGTAATAAAGGGCGATCCGGAACAGAAGAGTTTTCAGTATTTCAGCTGGTATTTTACCTTACTGGATCGCAAAGCCTGTGATGTGGGCTTAGCCGCCCATAATCCCTTTAATTATCATGAAGCTACATT
>DBRE01000065.1:748-17503 GCA_002305535.1 Syntrophomonas sp. UBA1376 | reverse complement strand
TTGAATTCCAAAATAGCTATTGTGGAAGTTAACGAAAACATGCCTTTATGCCTGGGCGGCAATGACGAATATGTACACATAAGCGAGATAGACTATATCATAGAGGGTTCTAACAGTCCCATTTTCACTACACCACCTTCGCCCGATCCATCTCCTGAAGACCGTAAAATCGCCGAGTATATAATGGAAGATATTAAAGACGGAGCCATGATTCAGCTGGGCATAGGCGCCATGCCCAACCTGATCGGCAACCTGCTGGCAGAATCAGATGTGAAAGATCTTGGTATCCAGACGGAAATGTTCTGTGATGCCTTTGTGAAGATGTATGAAAAGGGAAGAATAACCAATGCCAAAAAAGCCTATGATATAAACAAGAGTACCTACTCCTTCTGTCTGGGTACTCAGGATACTTATGACTTCCTGGATGGCAATCCCCGAGTTGCGTCCTGTACAGTAAACTATACTAATGATCCAACCCGAGTAGCCATGCACGATAATGTTATTGCCATTAACAACATCCTGGAAATAGACTTGCTATCCCAGGTATGTTCCGAGACCTCTGGGCTTCGCCAAATCTCTGGAACCGGTGGCCAGCTGGACTTTGTTATCGGTGCNNNGTTCATTCCCGTATTCGTCCCATGCTGACACCTGGCGCAGCTGTTACTGTACCTCGCACCCAGGTTCAATACGTGGTAACTGAGTATGGTAAAGCTAACCTGAAAGCCAAGTCCACCTGGGGACGTGCAGAAGCCTTGATCAACCTGGCTCATCCTGATTTCCGCGATGATCTGATCGCTTCTGCCAAGGAGATGAAAATCTGGTCACGCACCAATCGCATACCTTTTTAATCAGAAACCTAAAAAGGGTCTGTATCCTATGAAAGATACAGACCCTTTTCTATTGCTTATTGTTTATCCTGTTGGGCTAAAGCATGTTCTATAAGACCGAGAAACAGCGGGTGCGGTCGATTAGGCCGTGATTTCAATTCGGGATGGAACTGACAGCCCACAAACCAAGGATGATCTGGTAACTCGATCATTTCTACCAGCTGATCGTCAGGTGACAACCCGCTGATCACCAATCCATTCTCTTGCAGAATAGTACGATAATCATTGTTCACCTCATAACGGTGCCGATGCCGTTCCTCAATAGCATCCTGGCCATAAAGGCGGTGAGCCTCGGTACCAGGTTGCAAACGACAGGGGTAAACTCCCAAGCGCATGGTTCCGCCTTTGTTTTCAACATTTTTCTGATCAGGCATCAAGTATACTACCGGATTGCTGCTTTCGCTGGAAAATTCCGAGCTGTGTGCATCTTGCAACTCACAGACCTGGCGGGCAAACTCTATAATGGCGCACTGCATTCCTAAACAAATCCCCAGATACGGGATCTTGTTCTCCCGGGCATAACCAGCAGTAGCTATCTTGCCTTCTATGCCCCGTTCCCCAAAGCCTCCTGGGACTAAAATAGCGTCTACTCCGGAAAGCAAAGCCTCAGGCCCTTCCTTTTCTATCAGTTCAGCATTTACCCAGCGAATATTGATATCGCTATTATACTGAAATCCCGCATGCCTTAGCGCTTCCACAATACTGAGATAGGCATCGGGCAGTTCCACATATTTGCCCACCAGGCCAATGGTAACCTGGCGATCCAAATTTCTTACCTTATTGACAATCTCCTGCCACTCAGCCAGATCAGCCCTTTGACAAGTCAAAGACAGCCTTTTGATCACTTCTCGATCCATGCCTTCTTCAGCCAACATCAAGGGCACTTCATATATGGACGTAGCATCCTTCAGCTGTATAACTGCTTCCCGATCCACATCACAGAATAGTGCCAGTTTGGCTTTTAATTCTTCGGAGAGATCCTGCTCCGTTCGGCAGACCAGAATATCAGGTTGGATTCCTATGCTGCGTAGCTCTTTTACACTGTGCTGAGTAGGTTTGGTTTTTAATTCACTGGCAGCACGTATGTAGGGAATGAGGGTTACATGAATATATAAAACCCGTTCCTTGCCTAGGTCAAATTTTAACTGCCGGATGGCTTCCAAAAATGGCAGGGATTCAATATCGCCTACTGTTCCACCGATTTCACTTATAATAACATCCGGGTGCATTTCCTCTTCCATGAAAGTGACCCGGTCTTTGATTTCGTTAGTAATATGTGGTATGACCTGGACAGTTTGTCCTAGATAATCGCCCCGCCGTTCCTTATCCAGAACTGTCTGGTAAATCCGCCCGGTGGTGTAATTGGCATAGCGGGATAAGTTAACATCTACAAATCTTTCATAATGACCCACATCCAAATCGGTTTCCGCACCGTCTTCCGTGACAAAAACCTCGCCGTGTTGGTAGGGGCTCATGGTGCCAGGATCTACATTTATGTAGGGATCAAACTTCTGTAGTAATACTTTTAATCCGCGGCTTTTTAATATCCTTCCTAAGGAAGCAGCGGTGATGCCTTTGCCTAGAGAAGAAACCACTCCGCCCGTAATGAATATATACTTGGTCAAACTCTAGCCCCTCTCTTTCCCTTGCCCAATATATATCTGTGCCAAAACCAAATCTTTTGCAATTGTACCTTCTTCTTAAGGCTGTGGTCAACCGGTGAAAAGCTCTAAAACTATTATCTGCCTTGCTTTAGGAAGTTCTTGAGCGGTAATGGTCAAAACCGGACATTTTACCACCTGATCATAGCGGGATAAAAAATCTTCAACGGGTGCTACCTGTACAGTGCCCTGGGGAGTTTTATAATGCATGGGAATTACAATACGCGGCTGCAGTTGATCGACCAGGACAGCTGCTTCAGCAGCATCCACCGTATAACGACCACCTACCGGTACCATCATAATATCCACATTACCGATCTGCTCTATCAGGCTTTCGTCCAGCAAGGTTCCTTGATCCCCCAGATGAAGAAGATCCATGTTCTCAGCAGTAATCTTATATATATAATTGTGGCCTCGTTCCTGCCCTTGTTTCTTGTCATGGTAGGAGCGAAATCCTTGGATGGTGAAACCATGTACATTTATCGGGTTCAGCTCTTCTTTAACAATACGGGGATCCCCCATCAGGTGGTCTACTGCATTGTGATCGTAATGATCATGACTGACCGTAGCAACATCCACTGCTTCATGCCATGGCTGGTAACCACAGCGTTCATCACAGGGATCGGTGATAAGGCGGTGGCCATGACTGTTGATCAAAAATGATGCATGGCCTAACCAGTTGATCTTCACATTATCACTCCTCTGTTAAAATACGGTTGGTATCATAAAACCAAAATCCATCTCCCTGATAAACCAGACGGTTATCCAGATTGAGTCTGGTATAAATTGAAGTCAGAGCCTGCTCATCCTGGCTTCGTCCCATTCGCGTGCTTATCTCCTTGATCAATTCCAGATAATAAATGGGCTCTTTCTTTTCCAGCAATATCTCTACTGCCCAATCAGCTTCACTGCGTTTCCTCTGCTGCATGATCGATAACCTCCTTCTACATTTGTTCAGGCGCTGTTACGCCCAGTATTTGCAGAGCATTCTTGATCGTGATGCGCGTCGTCTCCATCAGAAGCAAACGGGCATCCTGAAGACTCTGATTATCATTCAACACCCGATGGTGATTGTAAAAGCTGTGGAATAATCCAGCCAGATCCATTACATACCTGGCAATACGATGGGGGGCCAGGGTGCGGGCGGATATTTTGATTTCCTCCGGGAAGTCCGCCAGCTTACGCAATAATTCGATCTCTTCTTCTTCTATCAAGAGGCTGGCATCGATCTCCTCAACCGCGCTCATAAGCACACCGGCAGCTTTGGCCTGACGGAAGATGCTGCAGATACGAGCATGAGCGTACTGCACATAATAAACCGGGTTTTCCTGACTCTGCTGTTTAGCCAGTTCCATATCAAAGTCTAAATGACTATCCGGACTGCGCATAACGAAAAAGAAACGCGCCGCATCTTTTCCTACTTCTTCAATTAATTCATCCAGAGAAATGGTGGTTCCGGTACGTTTGGACATCCTCACCAGGTTGCCTTTGCGATAAAGCCTCACTAACTGCATGAGTACAACATCGAGTCGATCAGGTTCTATGCCCAGAGCTTCCATAGCTCCCTTCATGCGGGCGATATGGCCATGATGATCGGCACCCCATACATTTATGACCCAGTCAAAACCACGGGCAAATTTATCGCGATGATAGGCAATATCTGCCGCAAAGTAGGTGGGCAATCCATTAGCGCGTCTGACCACCTCATCTTTCTCGTCGCCAAAGCGCGTGGACTTAAACCATAAGGCCCCTTCGCTTTCATAGACAAAACCTTTTTCCTCCAGGTCAGACAACACTCGGTCGATCTCTCCGCTTTCGTACAGACTCTTCTCATGGAACCAGACATCATAGCTGATACCGAAACTGGCGAGCGTGTTTTCTATATAAGCTACTTTTTCCTCAAGAGCATAGTCAACTATCAAGGAACGGCGCTCCTCAGCAGAGAGCTCCCCCAGGTCGCTTCCATATTTAGATATTATGCTTTTGACGGTGTCGATTACATCCTGTCCGGCATAGCCATTCTCCGGAAAAGAGACATTGTGTCCGGTGAGTTGGAGATAACGAGCTTCCAAGGAATCGGCAAAGATTTCAATTTGGTTGCCGGCATCATTCACATAGTACTCTCTCTCTACCTGATAACCGGCCCTATCCAGTATATTAGCCAGTGAATCTCCGATAGCACCTCCGCGGGCATTGCCCATATGTAGATTACCAGTGGGATTGGCACTGACAAATTCCACCTGCACTTTGCCCTGGTGGTTAGGGTTACTACCATAACGGTCACCCATTTGGTGAATTAGGCCCGGAATGTCATATAGCCAAGCTTTGCTGAGAAAAAAATTGATGAACCCAGCCCCAGCCACCTCTACTCGCTCAATCTGGGGATCCCCATTCTGCTCCATAATGTCCACCAAGATAGCCGCGATTTTGCCAGGAGCCATGCGGGCCTGACGCGCCAGCAACATAGCCACATTAACAGCAAAGTCGCCATGTTCTTTTTCCCGGGGAACCTCGATCACAAAGTCGGGTATAGTTTCAATGTTTAGTTGTTCAGTTTGCACAGCTTGGTTGATAGCCTCTACTATTTTCCCCCGTATGGATTCTTGGATTGACTCGATCGGGTTCATTTCTTACCTCCTGCCCTTAACTGCAATATATAATCCCTGTTCAGAAGGCCTATTATAATTTCTTTTGAACAGGGAATTCTCACCTTTACTATAAGTAGTTGCTCTCTACATCTTAATCTTGCTGGTTTTCATGGCTAAACCAATCAGCAAAATACTCTTGCATGTCATAATGGGCTTCCTGTTGGATTATCTGGAGCAAATCTTCGGTGGTAGCTATTTGAAAACGGTAATTCGCCAGATAACTTCGTAATACCTGCTTAACTTTTTCTTCCCCCAGCTCCTGCTCCAATCCCCACCAAAAAGACTCTCCCCCTGAATAAATAGTAGAATAATAATCATTACGCGAATACATTTCGTTCAACTCGCGGCTCAAGTTGGTAGGGCTGCTGGCGGACTTACCTCCTGACATATCCATTCCCTGCTGATGTAGGTATTTATATGCTCCCCAGTTTGCCAGGCCCTCATCAAGCCAGGGCTCACGTAACTGATCATTCCCCACTATCCCATACCACCACTGATGGGCTATTTCATGGGCCAGAATAAACCGAGTATGCTGCTGATCTGTTGCGGGTGACAGCAAATCTTCAGATAGAAATATCAAGCCTGAATATTCCATACCATGAAAGCCTTTCATAGGTACAAAAACTACCTTAAAATCTGGATAGGGGTAGGATCCCCAGGTGCAGGAGAAGAAGTCCAAAATATCAATCGTTTCTTTCAGTATAGGCCCCATATCTCTACTTACTCCAGCAGGAACATAGTGGGAAACCGTTTGTCCAGAGGCGGTTCGTGTAAATTCCTGATACTGATCATAGACCACCAAGCCAAAATCGCGCACGTTTTCGGCCGCCGCAGTCACAAAATACCTGCCATTGCCTTCTGCTATTTTCTCCACAATACTCCCCGTTGATACCATACTATAGGCTTCTGGAATGTTCAAGCGCACCACAAAATCAGCACAATTAAAACAGAAGGGATCACCAAAAGCTGAATTGTATGAAGTTCTCCAACCCTGGTCATCATATACATTCAGAACTGGATAAAAGCTGCCCAGCATAAATACTCCATCTTTATAGCCATAACGATATGATAACAGCGGGATTTGGGATTTCCATTGCATTTCTACGGTTATATCCTGACCTGGTAATATATCCTCGGTAGGCATCAGTTGAAGAGACACATCATCCTTGATATAATCCACCGGCTTGAAGTTGACTAAGATCTCGTCGAATTCTATGCCAGCAGAATTAAATCCTGCATAATAGGCTGACATCGGCGCCGGAGTCGTACTGGCTCGGCTAAAAGCATCCGCATAAATGGTAAACCAGAGCTCGGATAGAACCTGGTCACTGGTATTATTGGTGGTAAGTAACGTGGTGCCATGTAAAGTCCTGGTATCGGTGTCCAGATACAGACTCATCCTATAGAGTGTTTTGCCAGGTGCCGGAAATGGAGAGGAAAAATCAGGGCCATTATAGTCTGACGTGGCAGCTACCTCGGTACCGGTTTGATTTACGGTACCTAAAAAGTAAGCCCAACACATAATGATGGCAGCGATGATTATTACCCATACTTTTTTCTTCATTGTTACACCACTTTCACTAGCAGGGTTTTCTGGAGTTGACCTTACTTAAAATAGAACCAAATCTTCTCGGTAATCCCTCTGCAGATCCTGTTCCAGGAAGTTGAGAAAACGTACCAGCATAGAGGAAGCTTCTCCCCTGGTCAACACTTGATTAGGATTGACTCGGTTAGAGGCATCTCCACTGATCAGGCCGATTTCACGTGCCACATAAACACTATCTAAGGCCCAGTTAGGAATGAAGTAGTCATCGGCAAAGGAAGTTTGGAATCCCGGTGTAGGAGCCATGTTTTCAAAGCCTAATGCTCTCACCATAATGGTAATAGCCTGAGCCCTGGTCAAAGACTGCTCCGGCCCAAACAGATCCTCACTCACACCGCTGATTATGCCTCTTTCTACCCCATCCTTTATATACTGATAATCGGGTGAGGTCACAAGAACATCCCGGAAAGGCGATACTTCCACAGTTCTGGTGCGACTGCGAGCCGTCTGGCGCGGCTGTTCTACCAGGGAGGGGCGCATGTTAGCACCTTTAACAATAGCCCTGGTAAACTCGACTCTGGTCATGGGAGCATCGGGAGCAAAGAATGAAGGTGCTCCTTCAAAGACATCCAGCGAGTAAAGCTTTTCAATATCATTCTGCGCCCAGTGTCCGGCCACATCCCTAAATTTAGGAACCACCAGTCTTTCGATACGAGGGGACATTTCCATCTTCAACTCTATGCCGCTGCGTAGCCGACTTCCAGCGACTTGTCCATTCACTATACGGGGCAAATTGAAATCATAGCGCGAATACATATCCTGATTGGTTATGCGGCTATGCCCGCCAGAAAAGCTAGACAGCGTAGCTTGATTATCTGCATATTTCAGGGTCTTGGCCATACTATCTGATGCGGTTATGGTTACCGTGCCCTGCCAGGACAAATCCTTGGAGTCTTCCTCGCCTTCGTCATCTTCCGTGATAAGGGTACGGTCACATTCAATCACATATTCCAACTGCTGAGTCTCGGTCTTACCCCAAAAGTTTTCGTAGCCCACCATAGCGCCACTGATATCCATAGTTATTTTGCCTTCGTTTTTATTCACCATATAAGTTTTGCGCGCCTTAAGACTGCCGGAATAATAATCGGATGCCGGGCGGTTATCAATAATGTCAGAGCGTGAGAATTGGTAGTCAGTCAATTCGTATTTGTCTTCCCCGATTTCGATTTTTTCCGAGAACTTGTCTACTTCCATCTGGGCAGTAGTCTGACCTTTGTCACTGTATTTAGCCAGAGTAGTCTTGTAGGTTATGGATCGATTGAGGCTACCGGGAAAATCAGCCTCAGCCGAAGTCAACTTTAACCGGTAAGTGATTGACCGGCTATCGGCTTTTTCTGAGGTTTTTATGTTGATATCCTTACCGCTGCCTACAAACTTCACGGGTGTACCAGAAACGAACACCACTTCTTCATATTCGTATTCATTATTGACTCCCCCGCCAAAATCAGGAGGGGCGGCCTCGGCGCCCGGCACAGCCAGCAACATAATAAATCCTAACAAAGTTGCGGTAAGCATCATTCTTTTCATGGTGTTCTCCTTTGCTACATACTATTGAACGATAACCACTTGAGCTCGAAAGTCATCACGCACTATATAGAGACGGTCAGCCGGCTTGAGTTCCTCTGCGCCAATGATCTCCCCATTGCGAATGATCATAGCTTTAGCCAGGTTGATGCGTACATCGGCACTTTTAGGTACCCAGGCTTCCCGGCGGCTACTCCAGTCACGGCTGTCCCCCAGCAAGACTGTCCATCCCACCATACTGTCATCCTGGATATTAACTGCCCTTCCAGTTGTGATACGCTGCCCGCTGACGGTTTCCGCTTCCTTCTGTACTGCCATGGCCGCAATGCGGTCACCATCAGTGTAAATCCAGGCATACCAGTTTTGCAGATCCAGATCACGGGCCCGGTCTTCACTTTCGTCTACTGCGTAATCTCCCGCATATAATTCAGCAGCACTAATCATACTCTTGGTTTCCAGATTATAAAAATCGCTGTCTAAGTCATAGAACAGTTCTTTATCTCGGCTGTAGCGCTCCCATTCATGTTGGTTCAACATATAATATCTGTCTAACCAGACGCGATCCTCGAATATCTGGTCAAGGATCCCGCAATATAGGAAGTGCTGGCCTAGAACCGAGCGATTGATATCTTCATTATAGATGTAGATCAGGTTAGCCGTTAATGATGTCCCACTGCCGTCAGCTATTATGTAAACATCATCACCAGGACTTACCGCAAAACGATCCTGTAGGCGCCCATTTTTTATTACTATGGTGCCCTCATTCAGTCTCAGATTACGATGGCTGGCTAATTCAATACTGTCGGCAAACCAGTTGACGGTCTCAATTTTATCACTATAACCGGATTCATATTGTCCCTTGATAACCGCCCGATCGATGGTCTCTCGCCCCAATAAGTTCTTACTGATCAAATAAAGGGTTTTGCCCCGGTAATAGGGCCAATTTCGTTCCGGTACTATCTGCCCGCCATAATACAGGGGCAGTCCACGGGTATAGTTCCAAGCATAGTCAGCACCAGCCGTCTGCCAGCTACCGTTATAGAAACGCTCCAGATCATCTATTATCAGGCGATTGGAGTAAGCATCCACCGAGGTCATCTGCCCCCGATAGACATCCTTAACCTGAATAGAGCTTCCCTGTACCTCCAGGCGGCTGATCACGGAACTATTGATATCATCAAAAAACAGCTTGACCCGATCCCCAGTATAAAGTGTATCCGCTGAGAGGCTCTTTCCCTGGCTAAGAATGATGGTAATGGGATACAGCTGGTAGGTAGCTTCGGTTCCATCCCCACCTCGCACCTGCAAGGAATCGCTGCCGATGTTGGTTATGACCCCTTTACGCACTTTAGTGCCCGGATCAATAAATCCTAACTGGGCGGTTGAATATGCTTCCAGTGACTTGAGTTGGCGACCTTGAATGGTGCCATAAACCTCCATACCGCTGCGCAGTTCGTTCCATTGAACCAAGCGGTTATCAATCAAAAACTGGGCTTGCGGATGAACAGTCAGAACAAATCTCTCTCCCGAATAGGTTTCAATTTCAGCGGTACGGCCAGTATCTTCCGTGGTATTTATCTTCAACAAATAGCCCTCGATAAAGCCCTGCACAAAAGGCGAAGGCTCGGCTGCTACTACCTGCGGGGCGCAGATCAGTACTGCCACAGCTACCATAAGCATTATTCTTCTCACTATCCTCATCAGTCTACCTCCTGCTTCCCATCACTACATAGGTTCCCAGATTGTTGATAGTCGCCCCCGCAGATCCTGTACTTAATCGGGGAACTGGAACATAGCGACCGTAAACTGCATCATATCTGTACACTGCCGCTTCAGACAGACGTCGCAGCTGAGCTTTGGCAGCATCATAATTAAGCTCCAGTATCATAGACCCGGCTAGTACCTCCAGGGGAGTCTGTTCTTGTCCCTTATAAAAGACAGCTTCCAGCCTATAGGGCGATGACAACAGATTAGTTGAGGAGGCCGGAGGGGTTCCGGTCAACGGTGCCATTTGCAGGCGTACCCCAGCTTCATCCCGGTGGCGGTTGCTGTTTACCAGAGCGGTATTAAATACCCGGGGGTTGAATCTTAGTTTGAAGTCACGCCCCTGAATATCAATATCAGGACTACTGCTGTTAGCAGCCACACTGGCCGGAATAGCAACTACTACCTGACTGCTGCCGGCCAGGTCACCCTGGGTAAGATCTACTTGTATGGGTATCCGGGAATTATCCCGGCTGCCTACATTGACCAAGGCTACCGAGCCCTGCCGCTTCATTTCGGTTTTTTCACCCAGTTTGCCGTCTTCATCAGGCGGCCCTACTGAAGAACCAGTTTGAACCCAATTGCTTTCCTGGGAGGGCTTGGAAGATCCGAAGTCGCCCACCGCTTTCACAATAAACCGGTAGCGAGTACGAGGTTCTATATCGTTGAAAATATAGGAACTAAGGCGAGTTGAACCCAAAAATTCCTCACGGCTGCCGCGCACCACGTAGATTTCATATTCGCTTGCTCCCGTTACTCCGTTCCAGAATACTTTAATTGCCCGATCAGTCCGGTTACGTTGATCTCGTACGATCTCGGCATAGACTTTACCTGCCGGAGCAGGCAGTTCCGGTAGTTGGTAAGAAATATCCCCATAGTCTTCGCTGGCACCTTGATCGGGGTTAATTATTATTAAGCCTATAGTGTCTAGCTTGCCCACCGGGGTTTTCACGGTAAGGGTTCGTTCATCAATATACCTTACATCACTGCCCGGGTTGCCCTCTTTTAAGAGGTAGGGATCCAGGACATTGCTGGTATAGTTATTGTTCTGGGTGGTGGTAACTCGATAGATCAAGTTGCCGCCCGTCTCGTCCTCAGCCTTTTCCAAGACCGGAGCAAAGATCACCCTAGCACCGGGCATAAAGCCAGAACCCTTGATTTTTATTTCCTGGCCGCCTTGGATGGAAATATTCTCAATAGGGGTATCCTCCGCTGGGTCAGTGGGATCAACTACCCCGGTGACTTGCGGACTGCTGATATAAGTATAACTGCCTAAGGGATTACTGATCTCTCCATCGGGATTTTCTACTCTCAGCATTACCGTTCCCGGTTTACTGGCCGGAGTGGTTGCCCAGATGGTGCGATAATCAGCGACTTCCACTGCGGTAGCTTCCTGGCCTCCCAGGAACACCTTTAAGTTTTTGTTGTCATAGCCCTGCATGGCTGTCCGAAAATCTTTGCCTTCGATTTTGATGCGAGTTCCTCCGGCAGCAGGCCCCTTAATGGGCGTTATTACATCTATGGCTGGTTCAGTCTCTCCTTTGGTCCATTGCAGATAAATAGGTAAACCACTGGCCGGTTGGTCGGAGGCAGCGCTGCCACCATCTTCATTGATAACCACCAATCTATGTAACTTGCCTATTTCGCTTTCCGGAACATTCGGCATCGCGAACGCCAGTTGGTCAGGTAGTGTATAGACAATTTCATTTGGCTGAATAGTAAAGAGCGTCCCCACCTTGATAGTGGCATTCTCTCGGAAGTCCTGGCCAAACACTTTTATCTGACTGCTGCCTTGATAATTCAAGCGCAGTATTTTGACATCTCGTCCCTCTATGGCAGTCTGCGTGGGCGATTGATCATCGCGGGTAATATTTGTAATGAGGGGCCGGCTATCTGGGTTGCGGTAAGTGAATGAGCTGTTAGCTACAGTGCCATCTGGATTAACAACTGCCAAGGCCACCTTGCCCACCGTATAGTAAGCCGGAGTGGTGACCTGCAAATGATTAGAACTAATCAATTCAGCCTCAGGTGCAAAGCCCCGCTGAACCTGGAGACGGTTGCCTTGATTATCCCTGATTACCTGCAGCCTGATTAGCTCCTGACCTTCATATCCAATACCCTGGCTATCGGTAAGCCCCGTCAAGTCGAAAAAGAGATCGCTGCCATCATAGGTGTAATTCTGATAAACATCATCGGATACTGTTTGTATTGACATAGTTAAACTTTTGTCTTTGGCATTATAGTTGATTTTCAGATTACCTCCAGCGTCCAGGTTATTGACGCGTCCATCTATGATAGTGCCAGTTCCTCCCAGGCTGCCAAAACGCACCAACGGCATGGTCTTTTCCTGGATGGTACGATCTGCACCTACTATATTGACAGGGCCTTGCTCCAAGCCAGAGCCATGGATCTCAATTACCTCGCCCCCCTGCTTGCGGCCGACATCAGGAATTACCGTCTGGATCCTGGGACTGGAACTCTTGAAGGTAAAAGGTTTGCTGTTGGAAACCCCATAATCATTATTAACCACATATACAGAAGCCGTTCCCGGTGCAGCAGCAGGTGTCCGCACCCCTAGCGAGTTGCTGCTGAAGTCTAAAACCTGGGCTAATTCACTACCGAAATATACCCGGGGCAATACCTGGATCAAAACCTGGCGATCATCAGCAGGAATCTCGTCTAAACTAGCGTATTGGCGTAAATCGTCCCACTCTCCATTGGCGTTGATATCGGTATATTCATCAACACCCAGATCAAACTGGAAGTTGTTGTTGATATCCTGGTAAGGCTCATATAAACGGAAATCACGCCCAATTATCTGCACATAATCACCTCCGGCTGCCGTTCCTTCAGTGACAGTCAGGTTGTCAATAACAGGCTGACTGGTAGGCACCATATAGGTGAAGCCTTCTGGCCAACCAGAGCTGCCGCCGTCAGAAGGATTCAATAATACTACCGGTACGGCTTTAGAGGCTACTCCCAGATCCTTGCCCAGATCCCCCTTATAGGGCGGGACTTTGACCCGGATGGACGTTAAGTCAGGGCTCACTATAGTATCGGCTGCGGGAATCTCCACTCCATCAATAAATACCCGGGTCTGAATGGTGCTGGTATATTCGAAACCCGCCCCATGAATATCGATGTAGTACCCGCCCAAGGTGGAACCGCGGTTTGGAACTATTTCCTCAATAGTGGGAATTCGCTGGGGGCTCAGATAAAAATAGAACCCTTCCCTTACGGTAGCCCTTTTGGTGTCAGGATTAATAACAGTGACATCATAAGCTCTCTGCACCTGCAAATTAGGGACTGTTACCATGATCCGTTTCCCACCGTCCACAACTTTGGCACGGTGTCCCACGATTATATTGTTCTCTACCTTGTAAGGAGTCAAAATCTCCAGGTCTAATGGTGACCCGGTACCGGTTAAGGTTAATTGGTCATGATCACCTTCGACCTTCATACTAACTGTATAGCTGTTACCGCTTTTATCACTGGCGACTATAGCCGTGCCATTGTAGGTAAAGATCCATTCCTGAATACCATCGCTTAAGACTGGCTGTTGGGAGTTGTTTTTGGTTATGGTGTAATAGCCCCCCTGATTATTCCGCAATAAAATACTGGGATAATAGTCGGCCAGGATCAATCGATTATTTTCCAGCCGCAGCAATTTGTTATCTGCCGGAGCCGTATAGCCTTGAGGCTCAATTGTATTACTGCTATCTAATTTGTAGCGGTAATCATTAACATCCTTATTATCGAATAAGACCCGGGCACCCAGTAATCGGTAGATGCCCATTCCGGCAGTAGTTGCCGTGGGATCAGGCGCCAAAAAGCCCTCCCCGTTAATCACCACTAGTGTGTTAATAGTGCCTTCGGCTGGCGAAATACTGTTTATGCGGGGATCAGTCTGGGTCTTTACATAGATAAACTGGGCGGAATCAGCTACACCATCAGGATTCATAACTATCAGGCGGGTTTCTCCTTCCCTTCCGGGGGGGGCATCAAAGGATATCAGCTGGGAAGCAGGATCTCGCTTTATATTTTTGACCTCCAGGCCATCAATGAATACCCGCACTCCCACCTGGAAATTGGCTCCTCTAATCTGAACTCCTTTTTCACCTTCTGTGGAAACCACCGAAGGATCTACACTGTTAATCACCGGCCCTTCATTTTCACCCACTAAGACAAACCGGAGCATGTCATCCTTATGAATGGCATAGCCGTAGTCACCGGAATTCTTCATGGGGTTTGTTACTTCCAAATGGGTAGCATTAAAACAATCGCTACTCACCTGGATGCCCGCCGGAATACGGATAACTAATCGGTTACCCACTTCCTTGCCAGCAGTGCCATCAATTACCGTGGTGCCATGGAGTACCTCCATACTAGCTCCCTGGTAACTATTCCACAAACCACTGGCATCTTGGATAAGTACATCATCAGGATCTTTCCCTTCCCGTTTAAGGGTAATAGCCCCCCCTAAACTCACCCGGGGATAGTAAACATGCTCAGTGACTGTTTCCTTATCAGTGAATTTACTAACCATGAAATCCTGGCCAGTAATACTTATTACCAGGTCTTCTCTAGTCTCATAGCCTCCGATGTTTTCCACCACGGGAATGCTGTTGGGATTCACTTCTGTTAGGGTAGGTGCCGTGTAACTCTGTATAGCTAAATATCCTTTTTCCAGTTTGGCCTCTTCAATAAATCGATACTCTTGATCGCTTCCTACGGTTAATATGGTTGTTAACTCAACCACTACATCTTTCTGGGGATCAGCTTGTGTATCAGTAAAAATAGGGGTGAAAACCCTTAAGCTATCAAAGTTACTGCTGAATTCCTGATCTGTCTGAGGCTGAAACTCTGCATCGTCTCCTATGAATACTTTAATACTGCGTGTAACCTTAACATTTTTACTATCCTGGCCTACATTATAAGTTCCCGTTCCATAGTCCATAATTAAAGACTTGTTGTATACCGCCATCTCTACTGTTTGATTAGAGTCCATCGTCAAGCCATCTATCAGTAGTTCATCGAAATTCCGCCCTATTACGGTTACTTTGTTTTTGTTCATATCGGGCCCCTGGTTGGGATCAACTCGGTTTATTTGGGCAGCATTGCCGGCACTAACGACAATAAAGCTTCCCACTGGTTTTTGCCACTTAATGAGATTACGTAGATCAGTACCGGTTGGTGGGTCGGTTAAAAGATTGGTTAGTACCACCTGATAGGTGCCTGGAGTCAGGTTGGGCACTTGGACAGTAATAATATCGTTTGCATGAGCGTTGCTCTGATAATGATTGTCCGTGCCCAGATTAGAGGCATAAAATGGGTCATTGATATCACGTAGGAAAAAGACTGAGCTTTCCTGCAGACTAGGAGCTCTAAAGTATACTGTAGTTCGCTGAGGTACTCCTTTATTAGGATACATCTCCAGATCAGCTATTTCCATCGGCAGTATTAACCGAAACTGATTCTGGTAGAGGCTATTAATGGTTACTTTATTCTTAACGGTGGTAACGCTTTCTTCCCGAGTAAAAAGTATGTCCCGAAAACCGGGTTCCCCAGAAATGTTCCCAATAGTAATCTTATCGTTTTCTNNTAATGGAATTGTCCCCAATGGATATCCCGTCGCTTGTATTCAGATTGCTTCCCTTAATAATTAATTCCCCTATCCCCAGATACACGGCTTTAGGCTCCACGCTGTTTATGATAGGAAAGTTAGAGTAATTCACCGGCACCTCCAAATCATCGATATAAATCGGAGTGGTGAACTGAATAGATGTCTTTTCTGGCCCTGTCAACTCGAATTTGAGGTATCCATTTTCATTGTAAATCCGTTGGCTGGCATCCAAAATCTTAAAGCCGTCCGTAGTTCTGACCCGCACCGGGGCATCTTTGAGTCCGCTACCAGTTATCTCTATAATTACTTTGGTTATCTCCGGCACTTCATTATAGGTTCTTTGTACCCATACGTCGTTTATACTTACCGACTCGTCAGCCAAAGCGGTAGGGGGATAGCCTGGGCAAGCACTCATTAGTAAGGCTACCGTCAAGGCTATTGATATGATCATGCGGATCTTTTTCACGCGTGAACCTCCTGACATATGCACAGTAATTCTTTGTTTTTATCGGCTAGATCTTCATCTTTCTTAAAGACTAACCGCTGAAAAGAAATCCCTTCTCCTCTCTTATGCGCTCTTTTTCGAGCTTTCCCTTCGATCTCGATCCAAAGAAATGCATAACACCAGAATGTTGCCTGGGGGGCTGGCAAATGTGACAGGGGATGCGGGCAAACAGGGTCGTTTGCCCTACAAGATGGGAACTTTGACTTAGTCATTGTCGTTAGCTACCGGTGCCAGGGTGGCTAATTGATCCTGCAGCTCTTCCCTCACTTCGCTCAGAGCCACCACCACCAAAGGATCAAAGCCAGATCCGGTTGCTTTTTGGATAACTTGGCAGGCGACAGGGAGTGACAGGCGCTCTTCTTCTGGGGCTAGAGTGGTCAGACCATCCAAGATGTCCGCTACTGCTAGGATGCGCGCTAAAAAGGGTATATCATTCATCTTTTTCCCTTCGGGAAAGCCGCTGCCATCATATCTTTCATGGTGGTATTGGATAGCCTCCCGCATCATATCCCATTCATCACCGAAGGGGAAAGATTGGGC
>DBRE01000065.1:0-736 GCA_002305535.1 Syntrophomonas sp. UBA1376 | reverse complement strand
GCATAATGCAGATCTCTCTTTTCCTGCTCATCCAAACCTAACTGCCTGCCTAAGAGATCGGCAACGGCAGCTACCCTTTGGCCATGGCCCTTGAACATTTCATCTTCCCCGGCCTTAACTGTCATCTGCAGCAGCTCATTCATAAAGCGCTCCTCTTCCTGCCATCGGCTGAGCCTGGCAAGTACCCGCGCTGCCGCATTTGTGATGACTCCCAGATCATCCTTATAATCAACCTGCTCACCCTCGGGTTGGTGCGCTTGTTTCCAGCCTACAATTATTTCGTCAGCACTGCCATCGGAGGCCTTGATAGGTAGTAGAAACCACTCTTCTTTTCCCTTAGTCTTTTTCATCAAGGCAGTGGCCTCACCAGCTTCGGCCAGTAACTCAGCCCATATCGCCATATTCTCTTCCGGGTGCGCAAATTGATCCGGGTGAAATACCCTGACTTCGAGATCCTTGCCAGCGAGGATCCTATACAGGGCTAATTCCAAATATTGCACTAATTGTCCGTAGGATTCAGCTTTGGAAATATCCTGCCAGGCGCGTCCCAAAGCGTGCCACCGACTCAAATCCCGGCCCTGCCGCTTAGTCAAAGCAACCAGATAAGTAAGAAGTAGCCCCGCTCCCAAGAATAGCAGCGCAGTTGCCCAGTCGAATAACCATCCACCTAGTACTACGGCCACTACCAAGGCAGTAGCGACCAGACCAGTGATCACTATCTGTTTATCCTGCATAA
>DBRE01000071.1 GCA_002305535.1 Syntrophomonas sp. UBA1376 | reverse complement strand
CGTTTTCCCCCCAACAAAAGAATGTCCCCTAACTGTATGATGCACCTTTACATGGAATGGTTTGCGATATCGGTTTTATAGGTGTTGAACCATCTACGCAAATTACCGATCGGATCCTCATAGAAACGATCGCGATCCTCCGTAAGCAGCCAGGGGGGCAGTTCTAGGTCTAAACAAGGCAGGTCGCCCCATGAGCCCAAGCTGGCCAGAGCTGGTTTGACTGATCCGTCCCAACGGGTCAATCCAAAGTAACGTTCGTGACGGTTCTCCTGCAAGGGCGGCTTGTCATACAATGTAGGGTGATAATCAGCAAAACACCAGCCGAAAGCCCCTCGCATGCCTGCAGAATGTAAAAGACTTAAGGCCTGTCGATAGTATTCATCAGAGCGCTGTTCTGACCAGAGCGGTGTCTTCATGGAGGCCCACTGGGTAGCGCTTTCTCCCGGATCTACAGGTTCTGTCGGCCAGCCGAACTCCTGAAACAATACCGGAGCATCTGCCAGCCATGAGGTAATTATCCCCAAGAAAGGCAACAGGTAAACATCTTCCTGGTTGACCCAGGAAAGGTAGAAAGGATACCCGTGCATGCTTAGAAAGTCGCAAGAACGGGCGGCATCCTGAGGCCAGAGGTGACGATCTTCTTCCAGATCTTCCGCATGCATTCCCAAAGTGACCTGACTGCCTGGGTGAGCATTATCAATGGCACTGCGCATAGCTGCTAACCACTGCCGCCCGGTGGCACGATCTGGGGGGATGCAACAGTTGGAAGCTTCGTTACCAAGGTCGTAAGTATTTACTGCCGGATGGCCTTTTAAGGTGGAGCAGACGGTCTGAACCTGCAGTAGTTGGGCTTCTTTGAGGGTTGGTTCATTATAGAAATTACCGATAACTCGATGACTTAGGGTGCCCTGACTGTACACCGGGAAACGCTGAGGCTGTTGTTTTGATTCCAATGCCCAATTGGGGATCCAGTTAACTCCGCTCATATGACCACAAAAAAAGGTGGGCATCAAATATAGATCATGCCTTTGGGCCAAGTCGGCGGTTATCAGTAGATTGTCCAGGCTAGGTACATGGATGCGATCAGGTCTGGGCTGAAAATCCTCCCAGGTGAGAAAAATACGCACCTGTTGGATCCCGTAGGATCTTAAAATTGCCAGGTCGCGGTCTACCTCAGCTGCATCAAAAGCTTTCCACCAGTACATGGCTTTACGAGCAGGCCAGTAGTTTATACCCACCGCAAAATTATCTTGCATAGTAATCATCCAAAATCCTTCTTTTTGTTAGTATCAGTAAAGAATGGTCATATATACAACAAAAAAAGGGCGGCTTATAGCCGACCCCTCTAACAATCGGTTGTTTTATGATGGTGGACGGCTTTGGTCTTGTGCCGCCTCCAGTTCTCTGATCACCTGATCCAGATCGATATCTTTACCTCGAGCAGCCTGCTCTAGGGACATCCAACTAGCACTTCAACCTAGGCAACGAACCCCGTGATCCATCAAAATTTTCTGTGAGCCAGGTATTTGCCTTAGAATGTCCTTCACAAAAGTATTTCTAGTAATCATGCGATAGACCACCTCCTGCAATAACAGTCTCAGTATCCGTATAGTACATTATACCTGGTAATGTATGAGAAGGTGCTATATATTTTAGATTACCGCAGCAATAGCGCACAAAACATAGTTATCCCAAACCCGAGCCAAAATTTTTACGGGCACCTCTTGATTATTGCGAAACTGCAGATCAGCCCCACCCCAAGATACAGTAGCATCACGTCCTGGAGCCACATAAGCAACCGGCAGACTGTGGGGGTGGCGCTCCAGCACCTCAAGACCCGCCTCCAACACGGAATTATAAAGAGTGCTAGAGGTTTGACATACTCCTCCTCCTCGACCAGGTACCACTTTCCGATCGACAAAAATGGGGGCGACCTGATAGCCAAGCTCTTTAGTCCGAGGGCCGGAAACCTGGTTAAAGGAGACTACCTGACCTGGTTGTATGATCAAGCCATTGATAGCCTGGCAGGATAGTTCCACATTTTTAGTTCGGCCAGCTGATCTATCCAGTAAAGTAGTGTAATAGGAACTGAGCAGGGTTTCCTCGGGCCAGCAGTTTTCCAAGCCTGGAGTGGTGGCACAGGAGCCCCATGTTGGTAAGCCCGCTGGAGCTTGTGATGATAATGGCTCAGGAGGAGTAGGAATGGGAATGCCGGGACTATATACATTAGCGCTATGATGGGCCACATCCCAAACCACGGTATAGTCAAGCAATTCGGCGGTACTACGCAGAGGTAGGTAGAGAATATCGTCTATTTTCAGTGGTGCTGGAGAAAAGATAACGATTTGGTAGTTGTAAATGGCTTCTGGGATACCTGCCCGCAAAGAGACTGAAATGTCTTGGCAGGCCAACTGGATCTGGTTATTGTCTACCCAATCCAGTTGATACTCCAGCAACCGGGCGGCATCCTCAGCCGCTATCATTAGTCTCCCTTCTGAATTAAAATACAAGGGATATTGCGGCAAAAACAAGCCTTCATTAAAGGTTATCTGCACCTGTTCATCTGGGTGAGCCCCCTGCAAGGGTATGACCACCAGGAACAGCCACATCAGAGTCAGCCCGGCCAATCTGCTCAGACGGGTGAAGCCACGGTCGTAAATAATATCTCCTCCTTCTGCTGATTGATGCTCTCTAATGTTTACAGCCGACTCGGTAAAGATATGCATCCCAGGCAAAGGAAATCTGCATCCAACTGCTGCCCCCGCTCTCCATCTACTGGTCGTGCTTCGGAAACTGTGTTATTATGGTATGTGCAGAAGAAGGAGGAACATAGTGAAACCAGTTGGCTTTGATGATATGCACTTAAAAAATGGACTACTGGACATGATACGTGCCAAAGGCTTTTCGGAACCAACTCCCATTCAGGTTCAAACTATTCCTCTGGCCTTGGACGGACATGATGTCATGGGGCAAGCCCGCACTGGAACAGGTAAGACGGCAGCTTTTGGAATTCCCATATTAAACTGCCTGGTTCCTGCAGGGGGAATGCAGGCCTTAGTCATATGTCCCACCCGTGAGCTTTCTGTACAGGTACGCAATGAATTAGCATCTTTGGGCCGCGCTCTGGAAATACAAGTAGTGGCTGTATATGGAGGACAATCCATAGAGATCCAGTTTCAGGAACTGGCCAGACAACCGGAGATAGTAGTAGCTACTCCCGGAAGACTTATGGATCACCTGCGCCGAGGTAGTGTATGTCTGGAAGATCTGCGCTTCGTAGTATTGGATGAAGCTGATGAAATGTTGGATATGGGATTTCTTCCCGACATCGAACTGATTCTGAGTGAGTGTCCCCCCACTAGACAGACTTTTTTGTTTTCAGCCACTTTGCCTGAGGAAGTTAGGGAATTGGGCATGAGGTTTATGCAGGATCCGGTAATAATGTTAGTGGATGCTGATGAACCTACCGTACCCATAGTTGAACAGCGTTGTTACCGGGTGCATCCCGGTCGTAAAATACAAGCCTTATGCCAGCTCTTAGAGGCGGAAAAGCCATCGGTAAGCCTGGTTTTTTGCCGTACGAAAAAGGGAGTAGATGAGTTGACCTATCGACTGGTACAGAGAGGCTTTAAGGCAGAAGCGCTGCACGGGGACATGTCCCAGAGAGAACGTGACCAGGTAATGAGCAGGTTCCGACAGGGAAGGCTGCGAGTACTGGTGGCAACTGACTTAGCTTCACGCGGTCTGGACATTGACATGGTCAGCCATGTGATCAATTTCGACATTCCCGAAGCCCCTGACATCTATGTACACCGCATCGGACGAACTGGTCGGGCAGGCCGAGATGGTGTAGCCATAACCTTGGTGGAGCCAGCTCAGACTAGACAGTTGCGCCTGATCGAACGACACATTGATCGCAGGATCACCATATGTGAGTGTCCCAATCGGAATCGTTCCCGGGATCAGCATGAAGATGAACTGTTTAACCGGGTAGTCAAAGCAGGTCGTCAGGTTTCAAATAATTATCGTAATATGGTTCGACGTATGCTGGATCGGGAAGATGCTGTTACCATACTAGCCGGGGCCTTAAAGCTTCTAGAAGAAGGATCTGCCGCCCCTACCACGAACGCCACTCCAAACGATTCGGTGACTCTTTTGGAGGAGACGACTACTGTCAATGTAGAAATTCCTTGGGGTAGAGCTCATGGGATCAAGGCTGAACAACTGGTACAATGGCTGGTTAACCGGACCCTACTCAGGGAGGAGCAGATCGTTGACATAGAGATAGACAAACAGTCCACCTATCTGGAAATCCCCTTCGAATATGTTGATGAGATATACCAGGTCTGCAATCATTTGGAGTATTTGCAACCAACACCTAAACGGAAACCCCATCCTTTTGCCCGGTGGAGTAAAGCACACAGTAGTACGGGAAGATAGGGTCTTCCCGTCAGGGTGTCGAAAAATTCGACACCCTGCCAGAGCGAGCAA
>DBRE01000002.1 GCA_002305535.1 Syntrophomonas sp. UBA1376 | reverse complement strand
CTTCTCTTAGGTACTGCCACCAATAAAACCTCCTTCCCTAGGTAAGCTGTTTCAATTTTTCCCAGCGAGGATCTATGTTATCTTCCCGGCATCCACAGACACCGGTATTAAGATCGCTGCCGCACATGGAGCAGAGTCCCTTGCAATCTTCACCACAGAGTGCGTTAAAAGGTATCTCTGAAATAATTAGCTCTTCAACCAGTGGCCTCAGGTCTGCCACGCCGCCCAAACAAACGATCATATCGTCTTTGGCCTGACTAAACTCTCCCTGGTTTGGTTCATCTATTAACCATGCAGAAATCCGGGTATCAACCGTATGGGCTACCGGCTTGAGGCAGCGAGAACAATCCAACTCCACTTCCGCATGCACGCTGCCCTGCACGGCAAGGTGATCCCCATCATGGGCTAATATTCCCTCAACCACAACCGGCTGCTTAAACCGCACTCCCCAACTTCCCCATGCTTCGGCATCTAAATCCTCTGCAAAGTGTATGTTTTTAGACTGATCAGGGGGAAGCTTCAGGTTGTTAAGGTTGATCTTCATATCATAATACACCCCGTGAAAATACCAGATTTAATTATAGTCTGCTGAACTTAGTATTGTCAACAAAGCGCATCTCATGCAAATGAGGCGGGTTAACCCCGCCTCATTTCAAGTACGACTTACTTTACTTGGCCAGGTTGTAGGTGTCACGAGCGATAACCAGTTCTTCATTAGTGGGGATAACAAAGATGCGTACTCTGGAATCTTCGGCAGCTACATCCACTTCCTTGCCGCGCACTTTGTTCTTTTCAACATCCATTTTGATACCTAGATAATCCAGATCTTCGCAGACCTTCTCGCGAACATCGTAACCGTTTTCGCCGACTCCGGCAGTGAATACCAAACAGTCACATCCGTTCAGCTTGGCTATATAGTTGCCGATGTATCCTTTTACCCGGTTGTAGTATACATCGAGAGCGATTTGAGCCCGTTCATTACCGGAACTGGCTGCTTCCAAAATGTCTCGAAGGTCATTGGATACTCCTGATAACCCTAGCATACCAGACTTTTTATTGAAATAGCTGTTGGCATCCTGAGCATTCATGCCCAGTTTGTCCATCAGGAAGAAGACGATGGCTGGGTCAATATCACCAGAACGGGTTCCCATTACCAAGCCCTCCAGCGGTGTGAATCCCATGGAGGTGTCTATTACCTTGCCGTCTTTGATAGCAGCCATGCTGGCACCATTACCCATGTGTAAGGTAATGATTTTACATTCTTCATAAGGTTTACCCAGCATTTCAGCCGCCCGGTGAGCAACAAAGAAGTGGGAAGTTCCATGGAAACCATATCTTCTTACCTTATGCTTTTCATAGACTTCGTAGGGCAAAGCATACAGATAGTTGGCGGGTTCCATTGTTTGATGGAAAGCAGTATCAAAAGCAGCCACATGAGGAACATTAGGCATTAATGCTTGACAAGCCTCGATACCCATCATATTGGGAGGGTTGTGTAGGGGAGCAATGTCAAAGCAGTCTTTAATGACCTTTTTGACACTATCATCAATAATAATAGATGCAGCAAAATCTTCGCCACCATGCACTACACGATGACCAACTGCGCCGATTTCATCCATGCTCTTAATACAGCCATACTCAGGATTGACCAGCACATCCAGAACCAGCTTCATTCCTTCGGTGTGGTCGGGCAGATCCTTCTTGATCACCACTTCATCTTTTCCAGCAGGTTTATGTTCAAGAGTCGTTCCCGGTATACCAACCCGATCAACCAGGCCTTTGGCCAGAACAGACTCATCTGTCATATCAAAAACTTGATATTTAATGGAAGAACTCCCTGCATTTACAACCAATACCTTCATCGTTTGACCTCCTCAGTTTCAATTAAATCATATAAAGCATTTTTTGTGATCTAAGCTCTTACGGCAGTCATGGCAACTACGTTCACAACGTCTTCAACACTGCAGCCACGAGACAAATCATTGACGGGTTTATCCAGTCCTTGCAAGATGGGGCCAATAGCTTCTGCTTTAGCCAGACGCTGTACCAACTTGTAGCCTATATTCCCGGCATTTATATCAGGGAATACCATTACATTACAGTCTCCAGCGATGGGACTGCCTGGAGCTTTGGAAGCGCCCACTGAAGGAACGATAGCGGCGTCAAATTGGAATTCGCCATCCACCTGGAGATCAGGATATTTTTCTTTGGCAATGCGAACCGCCTCGACCACTTTGTCGACACTTTCGTGACTGGCACTACCCTTAGTTGAAAATGATAGCATGCCTACTTTGGGTACCTTAACATCACAAAGCTCTATGGCCGTCTGCGCAGAAGCTTGAGCGAAAGCAGCCAGCTGCTCAGCGGTAGGATCAATGGTCACTGCGCAATCGGCAAAAACAAACAAGCCGTTAGCGCCATATTCGCAGTTAGGAACGATCATGATAAATGATCCCGATACAGCGGGAATTCCAGGAGCAGTCTTGATGATCTGCAGAGCCGGTCTGAGTACATTACCGGTGGTATTTAGTGCACCGGCTACTTCACCATCAGCTTTGCCCATTTTAACCATCATGGAAGCGAAAAACAAAGGATCCAGCATAGTGCTCTTAGCCTTATCCAGATCTACACCCTTGCTCTTACGCATTTCATAGAAAGCCTGTACAAAATCATCAAAAAACGGGGCCTTAATTGGATCGATGATCTCCGCTCCAGATATGTCAGCCCCCACTTTACTGGCCGCAGCCTTGATCTCACCTTCGTCACCGAGTAGAACAGGTGTGGCGATCCGGTTAGCCACGATACTCTTGATCGCCTGCAGAGTTCTTTCTTCAGTTCCTTCGGGCAGAACAATAGTACGGCCTTTTTTTGCCGCCTTTTCCCTAATTTCAGCAAGTAAGCTCATCCTTCTACCTCCCCTAAAAAGATAACAAATTTTTTGGTTCTAATTGCCCGTTTCTTTGTACATTCTAGCATAAAGTATAATCCAAGTGGTAAAATTTATGCGACGATAAACTTAGGGAGACTAACCATGAAAGTAATCGGCATTGTAGCTGAATACAATCCCTTTCACAATGGCCATCGCTACTTGATCGAGTCCGCCCGGAAAAAATATCCCGGCGCGGCTGTGGTCTGTGTCATGAGTGGACACTTTCTGCAAAGGGGTGAACCCGCTCTGATAAACAAATGGTCGCGAGCCGAAATGGCCGTCCATGGGGGCGTGGATTTAGTTCTGGAGTTGCCACTGGTTTTCTCCGCACGCAGCGCTTACTATTTCGCTCGCGCGTCATTAATACTGTTGTCCAAAACCGGCCTGGTCACCCATCTGGCTTTTGGCAGCGAAAGCGGCAGCCAGCAGGAATTAGAGATTATAGCACGCCTACTGGTTAATGAACCAACAGAATTCCGCCAGTTGCTCAAGTCCTATCTGCAGCAAGGCGGTAGCTTTGCATCGGCTCGAGCCCTGGCCTTACAGAGTTTTTTAGATAAGGATACTGAGCATATCCTGAGTCAGCCCAATAATATTCTGGCCTTGGCCTACCTGCGGGTTTTGGAAGAACTGCAGCTAGCCATAGAACCCATAATTGTTGAGCGTCAGGGGCATTTTCACAGTGCAGATCTGAATCATTTTGCCAGTGCCACCGCTATTCGCCAGTCGCTTATTCAGGGAGCTGATGTAGCTGATCTGCGCGATGTCCTTCCCCTGTCTAGTCACCTCATCATGGAGCGAGAAATACAAAGGGGTGCTGGGCCAGTTTTTCAACACTATTTAGCACCCTTTATACTCTATCGGCTTCGCACCATGCCTCTGCACGAATTACGTCAAATAAACGAAGTGACCGAAGGTCTTGAATATCGCCTGAAAAAGGCCTCTCTGCATTGCGGAACCTGGGATGAACTGCGGCATGCTATCAAATCCAAACGTTATAGCATGACCAAAATTAACCGACTGCTACTCTACGTTTTGTTTAATATCCAAGCTAGACAGATGGAATCATTCGATCAAACCGGGCCATTATATTATCATGTTCTGGCCTTTTCTGACCAAGGTCAATACCTGCTCCAGCAGATGCAGCGTTGGTCGACGCTGCCTGTTTTAAGCCGGGGCAGCCAGGTAAAAGAGGCTTTTGATGGTAAACTGGGCTCATCGGTTCAGGATATGATAAGTATGGATGTAATGGCTACTGACTTCTATAATCTGCTGTTACCTGCGCCATCTCTACGCTCAGGAAGGTCTGATTTTACGACAGCTCCTCTGCGAATTGAATCTCCCACTGCTGAATAGCATTCTTTATGTCTGGAATTTTTTCCAGGGCCGCCGCTCGACCGAGATCAACTAGTTCACGGGAGCATTCGAAATCCCGTGGTGAATATCCTCCCACAGCTGGCTGAATTAAAATATCAGCCTGAGGTGATATGGCATCAAACTGCTGCTTTTGCATGATATCCAAAGAAGTCATTATGACATCCCAGGTATTGCGGATAACTACTTTTTTCCCTTCACAGAAGGTCACATCCACTGCTATGATCAGATCAGCTCCTCGTTCTCGCGCTACTGTTATAGGTAACCGATCGGTTACTGCCCCGTCCACCAAGATTTTATCTCCATCGCGAACCGGGCGAAAAATTCCCGGAATAGAAATACTGGCCCGGATAGCAGCGGTTACTGAGCCCTCTTCTATTACGACCCGTTCACCAGTAACCAGATCCGTCGCCACTACCAGCAGGGCAGTCTGCAACTGATCAAAAGATTGTTTCTTAGTCAACAAATCCAGAAATGTGTTAATTTTATTGCCAGCCATAAACCCTAAGCGAGGCAGGTTTACATCATATAATAATCCTTGATTCATATGTTCGATCATATGATCCAACATGTACATATCCGCTCCGCTGGCATATATGCCGCCTACCATGGCCCCCATACTGCTACCCACGATCATATCAAAGGGAATCTGATTTTCCAGTAATACCTGGATAACACCAATGTGAGCCAGTCCACGCGCACTTCCTGCTCCCAACACCAAAGCTACATATGGTTTATTGCTCAATCAGATACCCCCTTTTTAGAATAGTTACTTCTATCAGCAGCAAATTTTAATATATCTATGAAAAAGAGCTGGAGATCAACACATTGAAACCATTCTCTTCTATGTTATTTGCCATAATAATCTTAATTCTTGCCATCTTTATGGCTATCAATCCCCGTGAAACCGTACAGGCAGCAGCTAGTGGCTTCGAACTATGGTATCAGATACTGGTTCCAGCTCTCCTGCCCTTCTTTATTGTGGCTGATCTGTTGGTAAGCCTGCATTTTGTTGGATTGATCGGTGCTCTATTGGAACCCATTATGAGGCCTGTGTTCCGTTTACCTGGATGCAGTGCGCTGGTCATCGCCATGGGTTATACTTCAGGATTCCCGATGGGTGCCGTACTTTCTCGACGTTTGTGGGAAGAAAAACTGATCACCTCGCAAGAAACCGAACGGTTGGTGTCTTTTACGAACAATTCCAGTCCTTTATTCATCATCGGCGCCATTGGGGTGGGCATGTTGGCGTCTCCGCAGTTCGGTTATCTATTGGCTGTTTCCCATTATGCCGCCAATCTGATTGTCGGTTTCATTTGGGGACGAATGTCCTCCCCTACTACCGCTCTAACAAATATTACCCCCGTTCAAGCTCTGCACCGTCTTTGGCAGCAACTCGGCCAGGAAGAAAAAAGCATAGGGAATTTATTGGGGAAAGCCATTTCCAGCAGTGTGAATAATCTCCTGGCTATAGGAGGATTTGTGGTTTTGTTCTCCGTTATGACCCGCATGTTTACGGTTTGGGGTATGATGGATAATATAGCCCATCTTCTGACCTGGTTCTTAGGATCACTGAACTTTTCCTATCCAGTCTGCTTTGGTATGGGTATAGGGTTTTTTGAGATCACCCTGGGCAGCAGAACCATTGCTGCAACCAGTGATCCTGTTCTCATCAAGCTAGTGGCTATATCAATAGTGATCGGTTTTAGTGGTTTCTCGATTATTGCTCAGGTCATGAGCATCGTAGCTGGATTACCAGTGCGGCTGTGGTTTTATTTATTATCCAGGTTGATACAGTTAACTCTGTCCGCTTTAATCACCTGGATCGGGTATATCATGGTTATAGAACCCCTGCAGATAGTACCCTCGCTCGCTATTCCTGCTTATCGTATATTGTACTCCTTCGATGCCTGGTATTATTCTATCTGTTCGTTGATAGCTGGACTTATCATAATTGCAGTATTGATGTTATCGAGTCTGGTGATGCAAGCCTCAAAACCTACTCATCCATAGACTGGCGAAGTTCTTCCTTGCCCATACTGATAGCTTCCAAACCGCGTCGTAAGACAATTTCCATGTGAGATAGAATACCTTCGGCATAATCATTAGCATCCTGATGGATTTCTCGGGATACTTGCTGGGCTCGGGCTATAATATCATCAGCCATTTGCACAGCATTACGGGTAATTTCATTCTCATCCAACAATTTGGCCGCCTGCCCCCGCGTGTGTTCCACATACTGTTCCGCCTGGGCACAGGCTTCTTCCACGATACGCTCCTTATCCCTCAGCAAACAGCGAGCCGTTTCCAGTTCTTCCGGAAGGATGGCTCTGATTCGATCGATACGATCCAGAAAACGATTAGGATCAACAACAACTTTGCCACTTGATAAAGGAACTTTTTTGCTGTCTTTGATCAGCAATTCCATCTCATCAAGTATTCTAAAAATCTCCATCATATGGAACCTCCCTCTTTAACTAAACGATAAAAATATAAGGCCGACTCGCCGTAAATATTTTTCCGATGCTTTTCGATCCCATTCAATTGGGCAGGCAATTCAGTATTCCGGGGCACTCTGATAATGATCATGCCCCCGGAATTAAGTAAATCATGTTTATCCAAAGAGCATAAGGTTCGTTCAAACAAAACTTCATTTGTAAAAGGTGGATCAGCATATATTATATCGAAGGTACGCTTTTGGCGAACCATACTTACTAAGAAATCAAACACATCTCGGCGATATACCTCGCCTTGTAGACCGCATTTATTAAGATTATCATGAATTATCTTAGTAGCTGAAAAGCTGTTGTCCACAAAAACTGCACTGGCAGCACCGCGGCTTAAGGCCTCTATACCTACGCTACCGCTTCCGGCATATAGATCAAGAAAGTCACTGCCCACCACCTGCGGCTGCAGAATATTGAACAGAGCTTCCTTTATCATGTCGGTTATCGGGCGGGTGCCCAACCCTGGTGGTGCCTGCAGCTTTCTTCCTTTGGCTTTTCCTGCAATAACTCGCAAATAACTGTCTCCTCGTTAATACTTCGCTTAGTATAGGTTTGTTCCTCTTAAATCAATTATATTTTAGCATAAAATATTTTTTATTTTTGGGTATAGAAACCACTTAATGAGGTAATGATATGGATAGCCAGATAAAAGAGTCTGGTAAACAAACCCTCCCCAACAACTTTACAAAATTCTCCTCTCCCCAAAATGGCGACTTTCATAGTCGCCATTTTATTTTTCAGCAGAGCATATTTACCATAAACAAATGACATACTAAGTTGAGTAAAGGAGGGATCATATGCAGGAGCTGGTTAAGACTTTTAATCTTCAGGTGGATCTGGCGGTTGAGGCCCGGGATATGGTACGCGGAGCTGCTGATGTTGAGATCCAGGGTGTAATTGAAAGTGTGGAAGAGCTGGAAAACCATGTCACGATAAATACCATAATTATTAAGGATCAAAACGGTGCGCAGAAGATCGGTAAACCTATCGGTACTTATGTCACTATCCAATGCCCTCCCTTAAAGATCAATGATCCCTATGTGAAGGAAGAAATCATCAAAGCCATGGTCAAAAGCATGCAATTGCTAGTGGGCGACAATTTGACATCTGATCAAACCGTTTTTCTGGTAGGTCTGGGTAATTGGAGAGCCACCCCCGATTCTCTGGGACCAAAATTCATTGAGTACAGTCCCATTACCCGGCACTATCATCAGTATGCCCCACAAGCTCTGGTGGAGGGCATGAGGCCAACCTGCGGCATAGCTCCCGGAGTCCTGGGTATTACTGGATTGGAGACCTTCGAAGTAATCAAAGGTGTGGTCGATAGTGTCAAGCCAGCCTTATTAGTAGTTGTAGATGCCCTGGCCGCTCAAAATGTAGAACGCATTGGCACTACCATCCAAATGTCCAATACCGGTATTCAGCCCGGCTCAGGTATTGGTAATGCCCGGCATGCCATTACGCAAGAAGGTCTGGGAGTTCCTGTTATCGCTATTGGCTGTCCAACCATTGTTAATGCAGCCATAATTGCTGATCAAGCCGTGAGACGCTATTGCCTGGATTACGGCTTGACTTATGATGACCTGCGCTCCCGCAACAGTATCCAGGAGATCGTATCTTTTTATGGAGGCAGTCTGGGCGTCACTCCTAAAGAAATTGATGAGATCATCGAAAATAGCGCCCGTATTATTGCCATGGGTGTAGGGTCTTCTCTCTTTCCTGGCATCTCCCAGGAACAATTGGAATTGTATGCTACCTGATTAGAGATCAATAGAAAAATGAAAACAAGCGGATCAAAAACATCCGCTTGCTTTGTGATAGAATAATCAGTTAATGCCTGTTGTTATGCCATAGGGCCCTGGCCACTCAGCTGCTGTTCATAAGACTGAATCATTTTCTTGACCATCTGGCCACCAATGCTGCCAGCCTGTCTAGTGGTCAAATCTCCATTGTAACCATTCTGCAGAGTAACGCCTACTTCACGAGCAGCCTCCATTTTGAACTGATCCATCGCAGCGCGAGCCTGCGGAACAAGTATCCTATTTGAGCTTCCTCCACCTTGTGCCATGTTGTAATTCACCTCCTTTTGTTTAGTAGTCTTATTGTGTCCGCAGCATGACCATCTATGCCTAGAAGTTATTTCAAGAGTTTTTAATATTTTTCTTGCATTTTTTATCTGCTTTTCGTTTTAAACCGCACTCCTGAGTGATTTCAAATTTAAGATGTTCAATGCTATTTACCTGATCCACTAATGATTTTTCTTTCATTATCAATAATCACCTCCGGGCATTCTCCAAAACGTAATGAAGCCGGAAATATCCGGCTTCATTAGTATTCCCAATTTATATTTTTATTTTCGATCTACTTTAAGTAAATTATTTTAATTTCAAATCAATTAGAGTCTGCTACAGTAGAAACTCCAATTCGATCGTATCTCCATCATAATGTTTTATTGGTTTGACAGAAAGCTTTTCAAAAACAGCCAGCATTTGAGAGTTCTGGGATAGTACCAGAGCACTAAGCTTTTTGATTCCTCTTTCGCGGGCTATCATGATCAGGAATTCCGCCAGATAAGTGGCTATGCCTCGGCCTTGAAATTCCTCGTCCACCAGGAATGCCATCTCATAATTATCGCCTTGCGGATAAGCTGCATAGCGGGCTTCTGCAACGATCCTTTCTATGTTCCCATGGAATTGAACTGCTACTATTGACATGATATTTTCATAATCCACACTAAGATACTTCTGCATGTTTTCATGGGGCATTACTTTGACACTGGTAAAATATCGATAATATTTCGATCGATCCGAGAATTTGTAAAAAAGCCTTCTCATCATGTCTTCATCGGAGGCTTTTATGGGCCTGATTATAAGCTCTAATCCGTCTTTGAAGGTTTTCACTGTTCCAAGATGGGCAGGATAGTTGGCAGCGATCGATCTGTATATCTGATCAGGATAAATGTATCCTCTCTCTTTGGCCTGCGTAAAAAGAGCTTCCCGATGATCAGGATGAGCAACTTCGATTAGAGAAAGCACCCGTTCTCTGATCGACTTGCCAAACAAAGAGGCAACTCCATACTCAGTAACCACATATCGGGCAGCACTCAAAGTCGATCTGACCCTTTCCGGATTCTTATTATGGGAAATGACAATGTTGCTCTCACCATTTTGATCCACCGACTTAAGTGCAAAAATAACCTTGCCTGTGCCTGAGAATGCAGTCGCCGCAGCAAAATTAAACTTGCTCTCGTATCCGGAAAGCAGATCGTCACCAGAGTAAACAAGGACTCTGGCTGCTGTTACATCGATCTTCTCCACATTCATGATGCTGATAAGTTTGGGAATTCTTCTAATCAAAAGGGGGGTAGCCAATTTTGTAATAGGATAGAATCCGAAAAGCTGATTGTAGTCCACATAGTCATAGAGTTCTTGGGTACCATAACAATAGCTTGTGGTTATCTGCCCTCCAAATTCTCGTTTACGTTCCAACGAGATCGCACCAGCTTCCACTAGATCGATGACCCAATCAGACACCACATTAGTAAGGATACCAAGATTCTTCTTGGTTTTTAAATGTTGGGCAATGGCGTCAAAGATTCTCCCCACGTGCATAACCACCGTGGAGCCATCCTGAATCAGATTGCTTACATGCCAGCCAATTCGATCCTGAAGACTATCGTAAGGAGTTCTTACCCTCTCAATCATAGGTTCTTCACTTAAGAAAACGTGATCTACCTGATCGATATGGATCAGGGTATCTCCATAGGTGATCGGGAGATTAGGATTTACCTCGGCAATAACAATCCCGGCATTTTTGATTACTTCATCCGCAGCATCAATGGAGATACCAAGGTTCATATAGCCTCGCTTGTCAGGAGGAGAAGTGGTTATTACTGCCACATCAATGCCAATGGCTTGTATAGCAAAAATATATGGTATTTCCAGGAGATTGGCAGGATAATAGTCTTTCTTTCCAGACGAGGCCTCCATGAAGGCTGTTTCTCCGCTATGAAAGGTTTTATAACGGTAATTACGGCTGAAAAAGGAATCATCTTGAAAGTAATCTCCGGCGGCCACAATTTGAATTATTTCCAGATCATACCCCAGAAGATCTTCCGATGTAGTGATTAATTCAACGGCTCGGACAGGCATGGATGGCCCGCTGGAGAAAAAGATACGGTTTCCTGGTTTGATGAGGGATATGAGCTTATGCGCATCGATCACTTTTTTATCGAAGTCTTCTGCTTTATACATGCAATATTCCTCCTAGTAGTTCGAACCTTCCCTGTGCCAAAATAATAACATACTATGCCAATAGATAAAAGGAAGCCAATCTCATCAATTCATAGCTGTTCCTTCAACCATTGGGAAACGGGCATGGACGTATTTACTCAAGGATAGGGGGTCTATTTCCCGTGAGCACTGCCGTGCCTTTTCAGCTAACTGTAGGTCTTTGGTAAGGTCGGCAATTTTAAGTTGATCCAGACCATGTTGACGCACTCCCCAGAAGTCTCCAGGTCCCCGAATTATCAAGTCCTGTTGGGCTAGGTAGAAGCCGTCATTGCTGGTTTCCATAGCCCGCAGGCGTTGCCGGGATTCTTCAGTATGTGGGTCAGCCAGCAGAATACAATAGGATTGGAGGTCACTGCGCCCCACCCTGCCTCGCAGTTGGTGCAGTTGGGATAGTCCAAACCGCTCCGCATGTTCGATCAGCATGACACTGGCATTGGCTATATCTACCCCTACCTCAACTACGGTAGTAGTGACCAATACCTTAATATCACCAACCTTAAAGCGGTTCATGATCTCTTCCTTTTCATCAGAACGCAATCGACCATGTAGAAGGCCAATTTCATATTCTTTGAAAATGCCGGTTCTTAATTCATCGTGCAAGTTTACCGCTGCCTGCAGATCCACATTTTCCGACTCTTCCACTAGGGGACAGACTACGTAGGCTTGCCTTCCCTTTATGATTTCCTGTTTGACAAAATTATAGGCTTGCAGACGGGCTTTATAGGGCAGCGATTTTGTCTTGACCGGTATCCTACCGGGGGGCAGCTGATCGATGACACTCATCTCCAGATTTCCATAGGCAGTCAAGGCCAAAGTACGGGGAATGGGAGTAGCCGTCATAATGAGTGTATCAGGGTGGTCTCCTTTGGCTAGCAAGGCAGCCCGCTGTCGTACTCCGAACCGATGCTGCTCGTCGATAACGGCCAACCCCAGTTTCTTGAAGGCCACTCCCTCCTGAATGAGTGCGTGGGTACCCACCAATATATCGATTTCTCCCCGGTGGGTTAGTTCCAAAATACGGGAGCGCTCTGCAGCCGAAGTGCTTCCTGTCAAAAGTTCCAGTTTTACGCCGGAGCCATACAGGATATTGGTAAGAGCCTGACCATGCTGCAGAGCCAGTATTTCGGTAGGTACCATAAAGGCAGCCTGATAACCGCTGGAAACCGCTTTGACCATGGCCAGAGCCGCCACTACAGTTTTACCAGCCCCCACATCACCCTGCAGTAATCGGTTCATTATCCAAGGCGATTCCATATCGTTGAATATCTCAGCAATTACCCTCTCTTGGGCTGGTGTTAGTTGATAAGACAATCCGCCCCGGATTTTTTGAACCAGGTCATCTTTTTCTTTATGAACCAATCCAGTAAGCTTGTTATCTTCTACGGCCAATGATCTCAAGCGCAGTTGAAAAAGAAGTAATTCTTCGAAAGCCAACCTCCGGCGAGCCTGTTGATAAGCACTGCCCTCGGTGGGAAAATGAATATTAGCCAGCGCTTCTTGAATGGTACATAACTCATAGTGTTGACGCTGGCTTTGATCCAGTATTTCTGGATAATCGCCCAAATAGGTTTTCAGTACCCTTTCCAGGAGTGATCGCCACATCTTTTGGGAGATTCCCTCTGTAGTATGATAAACCGGTACGATTCCGGGAACCGATTCTTCTGATTCCAGCATCTCGTATTCGCTAACGTGAATCTCTGGGGGAAGTACATTTCTGACTTTACCACTCAGCCAAATCTTTCGCCCGTTTTTTAATATATCGGTCATGAACGGTTGATTGAACCATACCGCTTGAATGGTTATCCCTTGGGATTCGATGGCAGCCGATATTATGGTCATGCCCCGGCGACTGCGGCTAGAACGAGTAGTTAAGACTGTGCCTATAATAGCAGCCTGATCGCCTGTCACCAGTTGATGGGTTGGTTGCAGTACGCTCCTATCTATATAGGTACGGGGGAAATGCCATAACAGGTCAAAAATAGAATGTATGTTCATTTTAGCTAAAAGTTTGCTTCGCTGTGGCCCCACCCCTTTAAGATACTGTACATTTTGCAGCAGCCTGTCCATTTCATCCCCCCTTTGATAACAAAAGGCGGGACAGCCCGCCTTTTTTCACAAACCTTTATTCCACCGAAAGCCAATAACTGTAGTGTGGCTGTCCACCGTAATGGACTTCAATCTCCTTATCAGGATAGTTCTGCTGCAGGCGCTCTTTCAAAGACTGGGCTCCATCTTCAGTGATCCCCTCTCCGTACAGCAGAGTGATCAACTCGCTGTCTTCGTCAAGCATTTCCTGGAGTAGTTCCCCAACAGCTGTGTCTGGATCAGCACTGGTCAGTACAACCTTATCTTTAATAAGCCCTATAGTATCGCCTTCTTTGATAGTGAGTCCATTAACGGCTGAGTCGCGAACTGCATAGGTGACTTCACCATAAACTACGTTATCGATATGAGAGGTCATCTCCTGGGCAATCTCTTCGATATCACCTTCAGAATCATAGGCTATCAATACAGTGATAGCCTGCATTACTGAACGAGTAGGAACCACTATTACTTTTTTGTCACATAGTTCCACCACTTGCTCAGCTGCCATGATTATGTTGCTGTTGTTAGGGAGTATGACTATTGATTGTGCATCCACCTGGTTACAGGCATTCAGCAGATCTTCAGTACTAGGATTCATGGTTTGTCCGCCCTGCACTAAAATATCCACTCCCAGGCTTTCCAATATCTCTGCCACCCCATCTCCAGCCGATACAGCTACCAGCCCGATGTCCTTGGTTTTGGTTTTGGGGCGGGAATCTTCCATGACCAGGCGATTCTCGTGGACTTCTTCCAACATATTATTGATTTTGATATCACTCAGCTGTCCCCACTGCAAACAGGTCTCCAAGACTTTGCCGGGATGATTAGAGTGAATGTGTACTTTGAGTAGATCATCGCCGCCAACTACCAGCAGGGAATCTCCCAGTGGTGTCAAATGATCACGCACATCCAGCGGATCCAGATCCTCTCCTTTTATCAGCAACTCAGTGCAATATTGAAAATCCAGCTCTATGATCTCGGTAGGAGTTGTGACCCCAGAAGCCGATTCACGGTACTGTTCCAGTTTTATTTCTCTCTCCTGAGCCAGCCCTTCCACAAAACCTTCCAGAAAGAAGAGAAATCCACGCCCACCGGCATCAACGACCCCGGCCTCTTTTAATATTGGGAGCATAGAGGGTGTCCGTGCCAGAGTGGCATGCCCAGCCTCGATGCCCGCCAGTAATACGGCTACGATATCGTCGTTTTTTTGGGCCTCGGCTTCACAGGCACGACCGATTTCACGGGAAACGGTCAAAATGGTGCCTTCAACCGGTTTCATTACTGCCTCATATGCAGTATCAGCTCCGGTTTTAAGGGATCGAGCCAGATCCACTGCTCCAGCCTGTTCTTTGCTTTCCAACACTTTAGCCATGCCACGGAAAATTTGAGACAGTATGACCCCGGAGTTACCGCGAGCCCCCATCAAAGAACCCATAGAAATCGATTTGGCCAGCTTGCCTAAAGGCTTGTCACGATTCTTTTCGCCTTCCCGCACTGCCGACATAAGAGTTAAATACATATTGGTGCCGGTATCTCCATCAGGTACTGGAAAAACATTAAGCTGGTCGACACTCTCGCGATTATGTTCAAGTTTAATGCAACCGGCCTTTACGCTTCTAATAAAATCATTACCGGTTATATAAGTAAGACTCAAGATCCTGTTCCTCCCCTATTTTCCGCCTAGTACTTTTACTCCTTTAACATTTACATTTACTTGGGCTATTTTTATTCCAGCGTTATGTTCCAATACATACGCAACCTTTTGCATAACATTGTGGGCTACTTCCCGGATCTTGATGCCGTATCCCACGATAACATGAACATCTACAATCAACCCTTGTTCTGATGAACGCACTGAAACTCCTTTTCTGATAGAGTCTACACCAAGAATACTCCAAAACCCGGATTGTATATCCTGAGCCACCATACCCACCAGGCCATAGCAATCAATAGTCGCTAATCCAGCGATGGTTTCAATAACTTCGCGCTCAACGGTTATGTCTCCTAATTCTGTTTGTTTGATTTTGAACATGATAGTACCCTCCTATCTTCCATATTTAATTCTCTGACCGTGAGTTTATTCCTTCTTCTTGCCCTTTCCAATACCTTCTGCTAAAATAGGTAAGTGCATTGTCAATGAGAGGGGGCATCATTTGTGGCCAAATGCGAAGTTTGCGGAAAAGGCGTTACGTTTGGGAAAAAATACAGCCACTCCCACATCAGAACCAACCGGGAATGGAAACCAAATGTTCAGAGAGTTAGGATAATAGATAATGGAACTCCCCGACGGGCCTATGTGTGTACTCGCTGCCTGAGATCAGGTAAAGTTCAGAGAGCCATATAAAGTAAAGAAGCCTTAGTTTATTTCTAAGGCTTTTGCTTTTGTATAGCCTCAATCTCAGCCCAAGAAAAAAGATATACTTCCCGGCAGAAATTGCAGCACACTTCTAACTTACCCACATCAGCTTCGATCTCCTCTAATTCTTCCGATGATAGACTGGCCATGATGCGGGCCAGACGATCATGACCGCAGTTGCATTTAAACTGCAACAGCTGTTCCCCTACCACTTTATAGGGTATGTCCTGCATGATCTGTTTCATAACATCTTCCAGTGAAGATGATTTATCTAACAAATAGCTTATCGGCCCCTGCTCTAAGACTTGCTGCTCCAGTTTCTCCAGAACCGTGTCATCAGCTCCAGGCAGAGCCTGAACAAATAATCCGCCCGCTGACCTTATGGATAAATCAGTATCAACCAAAACCCCCAACGACACCAGAGAAGGAATTTGCTCTGAAATCAGAAAATAGTTGGCTATATCTTCCCCTATTTCACCACTGACCAGCGGTACCGTGCCTATAAAGGGCTGTTTCAATCCCAAATCTTTGATAACTTCCACAAAGCCATCTCGGCCGACCAAATCACCCACCGCCAGTTTCCCCGGGGATTTAGAAGGCAAATCTGCTTGGGGATTGGAAACTAAAGCCCGACCGTTGCCATGGGAGTCAACCGTTGCTCCGATCGGCCCGCTTATGCCTCCTCCGTCAACCCTGATCGTGAGAGTATCTCTATCGCCTTTAAGATCGCTACCCATCATAAAAGCAGCGGTAAGAACACGCCCCATCGCCGCTGAAGCAGTGGCTGAGGTATCGTGACGCCGGTGCGCTTCTTGCACCGAGGCGGTAGTGTGAGATAATGTAAGCCTGATCTGCTGATCCTGAGCAACAGCTTTTATCAAGTAATCCCTATTTACCATAACGACCGTGCCTTTCTGTAGCTGATATCTCCTAGTAATTATACCCTTAACTTTAGTATTTTCAAAAGCAAACTTGCGTAATAGGCAGGATTTACCCTTCCCATCTGGAAGAGTTAGGTGCACAGTGCTTTTAAAGGAGGAGAATCAAATTGGCTATTTATGAATTCGAAGGAAAACGTCCGATAATAGGCAAGCTATCATTTATACACCCTCAGGCAGTCATAATCGGTGAGGTTGAGATTGGTGAACGTTGTTATGTGGGTGCTGGAGCCGTGGTGCGAGGCGATTACGGCAAAATCGTGATCGGCAATGGAAGCAATATCCAGGAAAACTGTACCCTTCATTCGGAACCAGATACTATAGCTATTTTGGAAGAAAACGTATTGATTGGACATGCAGCAGTAGTACACGGCCCCTGCCTTATCAAAAATAATGTTACTATCGGTATGGGAGCTATAGTATCAGCCAATACCGAGATAGAACAAGAAAGTCTGTTGGCCGCCGGAAGTATATTGCCCCCCGGTAAGAGTATTCCGTCCCGTAAGATTGCTATGGGTAACCCAGCTCGGGTAGTCAAAGATGTCGGTGATTACAATATAGTCTATAATCAGCTGGCCACTAAGCTCTATCAGGACTTAGCAGGGCGGTGTCTCACCGGATTGAAGCTAATTGAGGAATGATTGGACACCCTGCCAGAGCGAGCAAAAAAGGATAAGAGCAAGGCAACCGGGAAGCCCGTGATTCATCGGCAGTCAGCCCTTCGGGCTTCTATTTGCCGATACCAGGCGCCAAACTGGCACCGTCGGAGGCGTACCTTAAGGTACGTCGATTGAACGGGCTGCCCGAGTTAACCTAGCACCCAAGGGCATTACTTATGTATCGCAAGCGATACTATTTAGGTTGCTATTGCTATTAGCCTTTTTTGAAGGTCTGAAGGACTGCCATTAGGTGCAGTCCTTTATTTATCCTCGTATTTGGCGATATTTTTGTTCCAAGCCTGCTTTCACTTGAGGAGGAACCATTGAGGTAACATCTCCCCCCAACAAGGCAGCTTCCTTTACACCGCTGGAACTGACAAAAACATACTCCGTATCGGCAATGATAAAGATAGTATCTACCTCAGGAATAAGGCGCTTGTTCATCATAGCCATATGCATTTCATACTCAAAATCACTTATGGATCTTAATCCACGGATTATGGCGCCAGCATTCTTTTCGTACAAATAATTTGCTAACAGTCCACTAAAACAATCCACTTCCACATTATCCAAATGCCCAGTACTCTCTTTAATCAAGGCTACCCGCTCATCCAGAGTAAACAAAGCCTTCTTGGTAACATTATGTACCACAGCAATAATCACTTTATCAAAAAGCCGACTGCTTTTTTCCACTATATCTATATGACCATTGGTCACCGGGTCGAAACTACCCGGATATACTGCTATACTCACTCACCGTCCTCCTTTCCTTGTGTGGATACCGCCCACCGACTGCTCCGATTAAGTTTCGCTTCCAATATTATAATTCCCTGCTTTATTCCTCATTTTGCCCAAAATTTAAACACAGGGGTATACCCCTGTGTTTAAATCTAACATCCTATTCGAAATGCTGTTCAAATCAATCCTAATCTCTGCCTACAATAAGGGCAGTTCCTTGTCCCCCGCCGATACACAGTGTGGCCAGGCCGGTTTTACTGTCTTTTTTCTGCATCTCATAAAGCAGTGATATCAGAATACGCGTTCCCGAAGCACCAATGGGATGTCCCAGGGCAATAGCGCCGCCGTTGACATTGACCTTTTCCATAGTATTTTCCCATCCCAAATCACGGGCCACGGCAATAGACTGAGCTGCAAAAGCTTCATTGGCTTCGATCAAGTCAATATCATCAACTGTCATACCTGCTTTTTCTAAAGCTCGGCGAGTAGCTGGTACCGGCCCTACGCCCATGATCTTTGGATCTACTCCGCCGGAAGCATAGCTGATCACTTTTGCCATAGGCTTTATTCCCAACTCATCAGCTTTCTCCTTGCTCATAACAATGACAGCACCCGCTCCATCATTAATGCCGGAAGCGTTGCCAGCTGTAACGGTGCCGTCCTTTTTAAAAGCCGGTTTGAGTTGAGCCAATTTCTCGGCAGTTGTGGCACGAGGGTGTTCATCAGCATCAAATACGATATCACCTTTCTTGCCGCGAATAACCACCGGTACTATCTCATCCTTAAACTTCCCGGCAGCAATAGCTTTCGCCGCTAAGTCCTGGCTACGCAGGCCAAATTGATCCTGCTCTTCACGAGTGATACCATACTGTTCAGCTACGTTCTCCGCTGTGATGCCCATATGATAATCATTAAACGCTTCCCATAAGCCATCTTTGATCATCACATCCACCAGGGTCCCATTATTCATGCGATAACCATAGCGAGCCTTCTCCAAAGCATAAGGTGCTGCCGACATGTTTTCCATGCCACCAGCCATGATAATATCAGCATCACCAGCTTTAATTATCTGCGCCGCCAAACTAACTGAACGCAAACCGGAACCACACACTTTGTTAATGGTAAAAGCAGGTACGGTTTCCGGTATACCAGCCTTAATGGCAGACTGACGGGTCACATTTTGCCCCTGGGCAGCCTGTAAAACACAGCCAAATATTACCTCATCGACCTGATCAGCAGTAATCCCCGCCCGCTTCAAAGCTTCCTGCATAACAATGGCACCCAGATCGACTGCCTTGGTGTCCTTGAGTTGTCCTCCGTAAGTTCCTACAGGTGTGCGGCATGCTCCGACCAATACTACTTCCCTACTCATCAACTATTCCTCCTTAATACCGTATATATTTTCACTATCACGTATTCCAACTATTACCACGTCTAGGTGGGACAGCCCCGGAAAACCATTAGTTTGTTGAAATATATCGAATACTGCGTCTTTTTCTCTATCAATTGTACCGTTATTCAAATAATTCTGCAACATATGTGGATAGAAGTGGGTGGGTTTTATTACGCGAGACCCAGTAGTCGGCCGCTCTGATAAACCGCCGCACATACTATCCAGGCTAAGGCAGTTGTATATCCAATGGTAAATAGGGGCCATTTCCATCCATTTGTTTCTCGTTTGATCACAGCAATAGTAGCCATACATGGCACGTATATTAAGGTAAATAGCATCAGGACATAGGCAGTAAAGGGGGTGAAACCGGATTGCTCTCTGGCTCTCTGGGCAAAATCTTTTACTGCTCCCTTTTCTTCGGCAGATAAAGCCTCTTCATCTTGAATGCTGTACAAGGTTCCCAGGGTGCTTACTACTATCTCTTTGGCAGCAAATCCGGCAATCAGAGCAATGCCTGTTTTCCAATCAAATCCCAATGGTGCAATCACCGGTTCAATCGCCTTGCCGAGTCTGCCCGCATAGCTCTCTTCCATCTGTTGAGCCGCACTGGTAAATTCGTGACCATCAGCATCCACTAGCGGGAATGTAAATAGTCCCCACATCAGTATGGCCGCCGCCAGTATGATGGTACCTGCTTTCTTAAGATACAGCCATGCTTTCTCCCACATATGAATGAGCACGTTTTTAAGAGTAGGAAGTCGGTATATCGGCAACTCCATGACAAATGGCTCTGATTCTCCTGGTAATAGCCAGGTTCGGAAAACCTTAGCCATCAACAAAGCCAAGGCAATCCCTATAATATAGATGGAAAACAAGACATTACCTGCAACTTCCGCTGGAAAAAAAGCCGCGATCAATAGAGTATAAACTGGCAGGCGAGCACCGCAGCTCATCAGAGGAGTGACCAGTATAGTAACTAGTCGATCTTTGGGGTTTTCCAGAGTTCTGGTAGCCATTATAGCCGGTATAGTACAGCCAAAACCGGTCAGCATAGGTACAAAGGATTTCCCATGTAAACCAACCCGATGCATCAATTTATCCATAACGAAGGCAGCCCTAGCCATATAACCGGTGGCTTCAAGAAAAGCAATCCCTAAAAACAGCAGGAGAATATTGGGCAGAAAGACAATTACTCCGCCAACACCTCCAATGATCCCGTCAACAATGAGCGCCTGCAGAAGACCATCCGCCATATTATTGGAAAGTAACACTCCCAGCCAGGCAAAACCAGCTTCAATCCACTCCATAAAAGGAGCACCTAAAGTAAAAGTCAATTGAAACAGGAGCCACATAACCCCGAAAAAAATAGGTAATCCCAAGGCCCTGTTAAGTAATACTTTATCGATGGCTTCGGTAGTGGACATGCGATTACTGGTACTCACAGTAACAGCCTCCCGGCAAGCCCCCCTGATAAAACCATAGCGTCCGTCGACTATTACTAATTCCGGATCCTCATGCAAAGACCTTCGAATATTGTCTTGACTCTTGTGAACCGCTTCCAGTAGCTTCTTGCCATTATCCAGCAAGCCTACTTTGTGCAAAACATCCTTATCGTTTTCCAGCATTTTTACGGCCAACCACCGGGCTGGATACAGTATCGTACCGCTAGAACCCTTAACACCGGCTGCTATTTCAGCAGCTCCCCCGGCATTCACCGATAGAAGGTTTTGGATTACCTGCAGCTCAGCTTCTACTTCCTCATTATATTTGATGTTTTTACTATTCTTATTAGCTCGTCCAACAACGATCTCAATGACTGCATCAAGCAGCTCTGTTGTGCCCAGGTTTTTAGTTCCAATGGTACGTACAATCGGAACCCCTAGCAGTTGTGAAAGCAGTTCACTATCAATTTTGATTCCGGCTTTTTCAGCTGTATCGTACATATTAAGAGCCAAGACTATCGGGACATCCAATTCAAGTAATTGAGTGGTCAGGTAGAGGTTGCGTTCTAAGTTGGACGCGTCGACAATATTGACCACTACATCCGGTTTTTCCTCAATGATTACATTACGAGCCACCACTTCGTCCGGTGAATAAGCTGTCAAGCTATAAGTTCCCGGCAGATCAATAACCTTTATTTCATAACCACGGTACTTGACCATACCTTCCTTTTTTTCGACGGTAACTCCAGTATAATTGCCTACATGTTGTCTCGAACCAGTCAAATTATTGAAAACGGTAGTCTTCCCCGAATTGGGGTTTCCCGCTAGAGCGATGCTTATCCGTCTATTTGGCATAATCATTTCCTCCTTCATCTTCCTGATGCAAGAGGATATTATCCGCCTCTTCTTTTCGTAGTGATAAATGATAGCCTTTTAATTTGATTTCAATCGGATCACCTAGGGGAGCATAGCGTTCCATTTCAATTTCTGCTCCAGGTACTATTCCCATGTCGATAATACGGCGCCTGATGGAACCAGCACCCACCAGTTTGCTCACAATTGCTTTTTCCCCAGGCGCTAAATCCTTAAGGCTTTTCATCACATTTAACCTCCCCTATACCTTCATTTATAATAATGTGATTTTCAGACATGCTGTTTGCTGAGCAGCAACCACAGCCACCACTACATTCCCCACAGTCCGGATCAAAAAGCTTCCTTACTCGACTCACTATAATTACTAGGGCTAAAATAAACAAAGCCGCAATGAATAATGTCTCCATAAACTTCTCCTCCTTATTGGCATACCTAACCTTTGTTTGCTATTGATAATGATAATTATTATCAATAGCAATTTATCCTATTTTCGCTTATTATTCAAGACCTATTTCTAACTATCTACACACTTTTAAAAGAAAAAAGACCCCCGGGGTCTGGGGATCTTTTTTCTCTATTAAGAATCGATTGCGTTTCCTACTGTTCCATGCTCTGCCATAGAACTTCGGCGACATCAAATACTTTAGTCTGCTGTTCAGCTTCGGCTCCTTTAACACCATCGTCTATCATGGTTAGACAGAACGGGCAGTTGGTTACGATCATGGAGGGCGCGGGAGCCAGCAGTTGATCGGTACGAGTATCATTGATACGCTTGTAGCCCTCAACAGCATGTTCTTCCAGCCACATCCGTCCGCCACCGGCGCCACAACAGAATCCAAAGTTCTTGGATTTATCGATTTCGATAATGTTGCCGCCTGCCGCCTTGATAACACTACGAGGCTGATCGTAAATATTATTGTGTCTGCCCAGGAAACAAGAGTCATGGTAGGTGACTTTCGTATTCAGAGCTTTTTCTGGTTTCAGCTTGCCCTCAGACACTAGCTTAGCCAGTATCTCTGTATAGTGGTAAACTTCATAGTTTCCATTCATCTGTGGATATTCGTTTTTCAAGGTGTTAAATCCATGGGGACATACCACGATGATTTTCTTCACGCCATAGTTTTCGAAGGTCTCAATGTTTTGCTGAGCCATGGTTTGGAAGAGGTACTCATTGCCAAGGCGTCTCGCAGAGTCACCGCAACAGTATTCTTCCACACCCAGATATCCAAAGCTCACGCCGGCCTTATTCAACAATTTGACTAGCGCTTCACCGACCCTCTTATAGCGATCATCAAAGGAAACGGCACAGCCAGCATAGAGCAGATATTCGAATTCTCCGCCATCTTCTGACAGAAGATTAACCATTTCCCGAACACCGCGCTCATCCAACCAGGCAGCGCGATTAGCAAAACCAACTCCCCAGGGATTATAGTTACGCTCCATGTTGGTGAAAGCTGCTTGTGCCTCACCGGGCATGTCACCCTGCCACATAACCAGATTGCGGCGCATTTCTACAATCTTGGGAATATGTTCGATGAACATGGGGCAATGTTCCATACATGCTCGACAGTTAGTACAATCCCATATAACATCGGTGGTTACAACATCATATAGCAAGCTTTTTTCCATGGGGCTAACTTCTTCAGAAGCTTCTTCAGTCATGGCTACCACATCAGCTTCTTCGGATGGTTGACCCTTTTGGGCCAGCAAATATGGTGCCTTTTCATCCAGATGTTCCTTCATATGCTGGATAATTGTAATCTTGGGGTTGAGTGCTTTACCTGTATTATAGGCCGGGCAGTTTTCCTGACAGCGACCACAACGAATACAGGTGTCTAAATCGAGTAAGTCTTTCCATCCAAATTCTTCAATGTTTTCTACACCAAAGGTTTCAGCTTCTTCGATGTTTTCAACCATACGAATTTCTGAAGAACCTAGATCACGGAAAACGTAGTTTAACATGCCGGCAATAATATGCCAGAGTTTGGTGAAAGGAATCAACGCAATCAAAACGAAAGCTGTGGCCATGTGGAACCACCACAGTATGCGATGCCACATTAAGGCTGCCTCCAGCGACAAACCACCCATAGCCATAGCAAACAGCCAACCAATAGGTGATGCTACCTGTTCATAGGCAATCTGCGACATGGTGGCAGACATATGGATTTGAGCAGCAATACGAAGTCCTTCAATGACAAATCCAAAGAACAGAACTATAAATACTAACAGGATTATCCAGCCATCAGAGGCTTTATTGTCATTGAGTCGATCCGGCTTCTGAATATAGCGAACCACGGCCAAGCCGATTATTCCAATTAAAGCAAGCAGCCCAAGAACATCAACAAACCAAGAGAATCCGATATAAGACGCACCCTCTATGTGTGGCCAGCCCAGCCAATAGTGGGAAGCATCTACACCAGCTGCTAAAGCAAGTACTACAAAGCCCCAGAATAGCATGGCATGCATTATTCCAGGCAAAGGTTTACGTATAACCCTAGCCTGTGCAAATGTATATAGAAACCATGATAAAATGCGGGTTCCGATCTGATCGTTACGATGAATTTCTCCCTTGGCCAATGTCCAAACTTGATAGCGTTTGTAGATGCCGTACAGTAAGATTCCTATGGGGATCCACATGATAAGATATATCAGCCATTCATAAGGAATGTTGGCTCCTACAATACGCATGGGAACATCATAGCCGCCTTGAAGTGGAGTAAATCCAAACATCATCGAAAACTCTCCCTCCTTAAACAACCAAGGTTATATGCTGGATATGCGTTAAAGCGCATATCCAGCAAACCATCTCCCCCCCCTGTGAAAGACTCTATTTCTTAAGCTCCTCGCACAGTAGCGGAACAACTTTGAAGAGGTCACCGACCACACCGAAATCAGCCACATTAAAAATGGGGGCTTCGGGGTCAGTGTTGATCGCGGCAATAAACTTGGAGGAAGACATACCAGCCAAGTGCTGAATAGCTCCGGAAATACCAGCGGCTACATATAGATTGGGGTTAACCACTTTACCAGTCTGTCCTACCTGTAATTCGTGACCCAGCCAACCAGAGTCAATTGATGCACGGGATCCGCCCAGAGCTGCTCCCAGGAGATCTGCTAGTTGTTCTACGATTTGAATACCTTCGGGGCCCTTGCAACCACGGCCACCGGAAACAACTACATCAGCCTCGGTCAATTCGGGCCGTGCAGAAACAGTGGGTTCAAAACTCTTAACGACCTGATAAACATCAGCATCAGTAGCTGCTACTGCCGGTTTTACTACTTCGCCAGCTGCAGCGCCTTCTACTACTTCGAAAACACCGGCGCGAACAGTCGCTAAAATAGGACTAGTGGTAATTTCCACCTTAGCTAAGGCTTTTCCGGCGTAGATTGCGCGGGTGAACAGTCCTTTGCCAGCACTGATCTCAGCATCTATCACGTCAGTCGCTAGACCAACTTCAAGTTTTTGCGCCAACCGAGAGGCAAAATCTCTGCCGTTAAAAGTATGTGCAAACAGGATAGCATTGGGAGCATATTCCTGAATCATAGCCGCCATTTGAGCGACAAATGCACCGGTGTTGTAGTTGGCAAATACGTCACCTTCCACAACGTAAACTTTATCAGCACCATATTTAGCATATTCAGCAGCCTGGCCTTCAACGCCTTTACCAAAGACCACTGCACTTACTTCATCACCAAAGGTTTTAGCCTTGGAAATCATCTCAAAGCTAACCTTGCGGATGTTTCCATCTCTCTGTTCAATAAATACCCAAGTTCCGGCCATTGATTACCCTCCTTTATATCATGCCATTATTTCAGGCTGAGTTATTTTACTTCTACTTTAACCGTGTTCTTCATCCAGTCGCTTAACTTGGCTGCAGCAACATCGGGATCTTCTTCGATCTTAATGCCAGCTGTTTTAGCAGGCGGTAGAGAGAATTCCACAATGTTGGACTTGGCTTCGGCGGCGGCGGCATCAATGGTTGCGACCGGTTTTTTCTTAGCCTGCATGATACCCTTCATGGAAGGATAGCGCGGTTCATTCCAGCTAACCTGACTGGAAATAACTGCTGGTATACTTACTTCAGTTACCTGAGTTCCACCGTCAGCTTCACTGGTGCAGGTAGCTTTGCCATCAGCAATTTCAATGTTGGTGATTACGTTAACATGCGGCAATCCAAGAATCTCTGCAATGCGGGTAGGTACCTGAGATGATCCATCATCAGCTGCAACATGTCCTGCCAGAATCAAATCGGGGTTTTCATCTTTGATGGCTGCTGCCAAAACAACAGCTCTCTGGTATTCATCAGCAGCACTATCTTGTTTTACCAGAATGCCACGATCAGCACCCATAGCTAAAGCGGTGCGGATAGCATCCATAGCCTTGTCAGCACCAGCTGCAAGAATAACAACTTCTTTGGCTAAGCCCTTCTCCTTCATTTGGATTGCACCTTCAACAGCCACTTCATCATAAGGATTGATAATCAGATTGATACCTGCATCCGATATCTTGCCATCCTTCAACTCGATTTTGGCTTCGGTGTCAAATGTTTGCTTCACACATACCAGAACCTTCAAGTTCATTCCTCCTTTTCCGACTCATTAATTTTTCATTTGATCAACAAACCTAAACCCCTTTAGACTAGCAGAAATTGTTGACAGAAGTTACACCACCACCCCCAAGAGAAATCTATATCGGTTGCCTTTCGGCAAATTACCGCCAGACCATATAAAGGAAAGAAATGTCTCAGAAAACGGCACATCATAATACAGATTCGCTATATATGCAGCATTTCCTGCCGCAATAGAAAATTTGTAATCGCTCCAGCTCAATTTACCTTCTGATAAAAGAAGGTGGCAATGGTCTTTAATCCTAATTCTCGGGCTTGAAAAATCTGTTCAGTACTGCCGATGAACAGTACTCCCCCACTGTTCAAAGATTCAGTAAAACGTTGGTAGAGACGGTTTTTGGTCTCTTCAGTAAAATATATCACTACATTGCGACATAGAATCAAGTCATAATTTCGTCCGAAAGAATCCCTTAATAGGTCGTGCCGCTTAAACTTCACCATCCTGCGGATATCTTCATTGGCTTGATATTGATCCCCCTGACTGCTGAAATAGCGAGCCAGGTATGTAGGCGGAATGCCTTGGGCAGCTTTCGCACTGTAGATCCCCTGCATAGCCCGATTTAAGACATCCTGATCCAGATCAGTAGCGAGGATTTCCTCGGTTAAAGGGATTCGTTGTTCCCGGCAAAGCATTGCCAACGAATATGGCTCTTCACCAGTAGAGCATCCTGCGCTCCAAATTCTCAAAGACCTTCTATCTTTAAGTAATAAAGGCAATACCTCATTTTGTAGAATACTCCAGTGATTAGCATTGCGAAAGAACTCGGACACGTTAATAGTAATATGCTCAAGAAATTTCCGATATAAAAGGGCATCGTTCTTAATTAACTCCAAAAAGGACTTATAATCGCTGGCTCCAGCTGAGCGCATGAAACTATTGATGCGTCTTTCCATCTGGGGCCTTTTATAAGCGGTCAAATCGATCTTACTAAGTATTTCAAACTTATCAATAAACCATTCCCAACTGTTGTCTACCAACTCTTTCACCCCTGAACAACTTCATCAAGAGCTTCATTGACGGCCTCTATGGTCAAATCAATATCCGTCAATTCATGTGCACAAGACACAAAACATACTTCAAATTGCGAGGGCGGGAAGTAGACTCCACGTTTTAATAAGGCACGATGGAAGCGCCCATAAAGCTCTGTATCGCAGGTCTTCACATCGGCAAATGAATTGACCGGATCCTCTGTAAAGAAAACCGTAAACATGGAGGCAAGCTGATTGATCTCAAATAACAAATCGTGGTTTTCGAAAATCGTTTTGATCTTATTGCCCAAATAGTAGTTTAAGACCTCCATGCGATCGTACCAATCAGAATCCTTTAATACTTCCAGGGTAGCTAATCCGGCAGCCATTGCTAAAGGATTACCAGATAATGTTCCTGCCTGGTATACATCCCCACTAGGAGAAACCATCTTCATAATATCCCCACGTCCCCCATAAGCCCCTACGGGGAGTCCACCACCTATTATTTTGCCAAGAGTGGTGAGATCCGGCTCAATATCGATCAGGTTTTGGAAGCCCCCAAAGCAGGTGCGAAAACCGGTAATAACTTCATCAAAAATAAGCAGACTGCCATAAAGTTCAGTGATGCGGCGCAGCTCTTTCAAAAACTGGGGATCGGGCATCACCAATCCCATATTGGCAGCTATCGGCTCTACAATAACTGCAGCAATATCTGGACCATGTTGACGGAAATGCTGTTCTACTGAGGAAATATCGTTATACCCTGCTACTAGGGTCTGGGCCGCTAGGACATCTGGAACTCCGGGGCTGGTAGGAACACCTGTAGTCATCATGCCCGATCCGGCTTTGATCAAAAAACTGTCCCCATGTCCATGGTAACATCCCTCAAATTTTAGAATAAGTTGCCGCCCTGTATAAGCCCGGGCCAAACGAATGGCGCTCATGGTCGCCTCGGTACCTGAATTCACCATCCGTACCATCTCCACCGAAGGTATAGCTTCACATATGGTTCGAGCCAGATTAACCTCGTCTTCACAAGGTGCTCCATAGCTAGTCCCTTTTTGGGCCGCTTTACAAATTGCTTCTACCACTACCGGATTACTGTGACCCAGAATCAGTGGGCCCCAAGAGCATACATAATCTATGTATTGGTTGCCATCCACATCTGTCAGGCGACACCCCTGGGCTTCACTTATAAAAACAGGATTACCTTGTACCGCCTGAAAAGCACGTACTGGACTGTTTACTCCCCCAGGAATATATTCACTGGCTATCGCAAACAACTGATCCGACTGACTGGTTTTCATTGTGACGGAGTCCTCCTAATAATATTCTTCGCACATGGCGGATAGAAGCTAAAAATACTTCATACTAGTCTTTTTGTATTCTTGTAAGCTTTCGATCACAACATAGTCTTTTACATCCTGGCATTGAGATAACTTCTCCACCTTGTCCGTTAACTCCTTTTGAGAGCGGGCATGTATCATGGTAAAGAGGTTATAGCCAAAACTATCCGGAACCTGGCGCCAGTAACAATGACTTACTTGATCATCCTCGGCAAATAACCGTCCTACTTTATCGGCCTTATCCTCATCCACTTGCCAGGCTACCATGCCATTTACTTTAAACCCCGCTTGACGATGCCTCAGTACGGCCGCCAATCTTCTTATATAACCTTTTTCATAGAGCGACTGGATGCGCTTCACAATCTGTTCCTCACTGATGCCCAACTGATCTGCTAGCTGAGCAAAAGGCTGAGTTTCCAAGGGGATATCTCCCTGCAGGTACTGAATAATCTTGGTGTCGGTTTCAGTCAACATAATAATCCTCCTGCATAGGCAAACTCAATTTGATTTTATAAACTCTTTCAGCTGGCATGGTATGAACGGTTATTCCCAGTTCTTTTTCCAGGTTTTGCAGAATGATCTCGGCCTGATCCTGAGTAGGGGCTGTCAAGGTGAACCACAGATTAAGGCGGTGATTACGGCGATAATTATGGGTCACCCCCGGTTCCGCACTGATCCGTTGGGCTACTTGGTCAATTCTATCCTCTTCCACCGTACCAGCACACAATACCGAGTAGAAGCCCAGACTTCGAGAATCCATGATCCCGCCAATTCTTCTTATAATGCCACTATCTTTCAGATGTTTGATGCGTTCTAACAGAATTTCCTCATCAATACCAAGGGTATCGGCCATTTTTTGATAGGGTCGCACACTGATAGGAAACTCGTTTTGCAGCAGATTAAGAATATCTCTATCCAAGGAATTCAATGCCATCATTTCTTCCACCCCAACGGTTGATACAGGCACCACTCATCTTCGGCCATAATATTGCCACCACTGTAATAATAAGCTCGAGCCCGACATCCCCCGCACCGTTCACGGTAATCACAAACACCGCATTTTCCTTCATAGTCCATAGTTCGTAAGGTTTTCAATGTGGAATTGTTGGCCCAAATTTCGTCGAAAGGCGTCTCTTTTACATTCCCCAAAGGAATATCCAGATATGCACAGGGCTGAACATCGCCCAGAGGGCTGATGATGCAGTAGCTTATACCTGCCAGGCATCCTTTAGTGAAACGCAACGGGACACCCTTTTTATCAGCTGTTCTGATAAACTGAGGGGCACAGGTTGGTTTTATCTCAATAGGTGAAGTTTTTTGTTTTTCCATTAAACGGGCGATGGTTCTTTCATAAGCAGCTACCCGCAAGGCTTCCTCCTCGATGTTTATTCCCCGGCCAGTGGGAACTAAAAAGAATACGTGATGTGCCATGGCCCCAATTTCTACAGCATAGTCAGTAATACTCTCTAGCTCATCAACATTCCAGTCCATAACGGTAGTATGGATTTGAAAGGGAAGTTGCGCCCTTTTCAGGTTGTACATGCCCTGTAGGGCCAGGTCATAAGCGTGCTCCAATTTCCGAAAACCATCATTTTTCTCGGGATCTAGACTATCCAAACTGACCCCTGCCGCCATAAAACCCGCCTTTTTAAGATTATGAGCTACTTCTTCGGTGATCAATGTACCATTGGTGCCCAATACCACCCGCAGACCTTTTTGGGTAGCATAGCTGGCCAATTCATATATATCAGGGCGCATCAGGGGCTCACCGCCGCTGAATATCATAATTTTGAATCCGGCTCGAACCATCCCGTCGATCAAATCGCGGGCCTGACTAGTAGTCAGTTCTTCTTCCAAACGAGCCCCAGCATCTCGGTAGCAATGGTCACAGAACATATTGCATTGGTTGGTTGTATTCCATGATACCAGCATATTACCCAAGCCAGACCACAGCCTGGCTCACACCTCCCTCACAACTAACCTTTTAACCAACGAACTGCATCCAGGGCCGCATAAGTGATTATCATGTCCGCGCCAGCCCGCTTGATGCTGGTCAAAATCTCCAGGGTTGCTTTTTCTTCATCCAACCAACCATTGGCTGCCGCAGCTTTGAGCATGGAATATTCACCGCTTACATGGTAGGCAGCCGTGGGGTATTGGAAGGTATCTTTTACTTCCCGAATAATATCAAGATAAGCCAGAGCCGGTTTCACCATGACAACATCGGCTCCTTCTTCAATATCCAAGGCCACTTCCCTTAACGATTCCAGGCGGTTGGCTCCATCCATTTGATAGGTCTTACGATCCCCGAATTGGGGAGCAGACTCGGCAGCATCACGAAATGGCCCATATAATGCCGAGGAATACTTGGCAGCATAAGCCATGATGGGCAAATGGGAAAAACCCTGTTCATCCAAGGCCTGTCGTAGAGCTCCTACTCGGCCATCCATCATATCAGAAGGTGCCACCATATCACATCCGGCTTTAGCGTGTGACAGAGCTTCCCGAGCCAATAGATCAAGAGTGGTATCATTTAATACCCTCCCCTCTTGATCTAGCGCCCCACAATGGCCATGATCAGTGTACTCACACATACATACATCTGTAATGACAATAGTCTCTGGGCTTAGTTTTTTGATCTCTTTAATGGCTTGTTGAACTACGCCGTCATCCTGCCAAGCACTGGTTCCCAGTGAGTCTTTATACTCAGGAATACCGAATAATAGTACCGCAGGTATTCCTAGTTCAGCCACCTGTTGAATAGGCTGGTACAGCTGATCCACCGAGTATTGGAATACTCCTGGCATTGATGAAATGGGCACCTTTTTATTCTGTCCCCAAACCACAAACAGCGGATAAATAAAATCGTGACTGGTTAGGATGGTTTCCCGCACCATATTTCGTAAAACCGGCGTTGACCTGAGCCGCCTTAAACGTTGCTTCGGAAAGGACATCGATAATCCCCCTTATCTGGCCAGCTCTTCATCCCGCAGATAGCAGGCCGGGTCTTCTGCCCACAGATCACCATAAACAGCCCGAGCACGAATACGGCATCCTGAGCACAACTGTTTATAAGAACACTCACCACAGCGGCCTTTTACATGCTTATCCTTTTCCCGTAGCAGAACCATAAGTTCATCATCAGAAGTCCATATTTTAGAAAACGGTCTTTCCCGTATGTTGCCCACCACATAATCCTGCCAGAATTGACAGGGGTGGACATTTCCGCGGGGGTCAACATTGGCAAATTTGGTACCAGCTGAACAGCCACCGTGCATCTCCAACAAAGTGATCACTTCTTCGACCCGTTCCGGCTGCTCCTGGCGAATGCGATTTAACAAATAAATGCCATCCGCATGATTATCAGTAGTCAATATCTCTACTTCCACTCCACGCTCATAGAGTTCCACAGTACGTTGGCTCAAGAGATCCAAAACTTTCCGGGTTTCCTCTGGGCTTATGTCCATATCGGCCATTTCCTCTCCTCTGCCCGCATACACCAAATGGTACATACAGAAGCGAGGAATGCCTTCCCTTTCTACAATGTCCAGAATTTCAGGTAAATCTGCCTGGTTATAACGATTGACAGTGAACCTTATACCTGTTTTAACTCCTTCACTGAGACAGGCATGCATACCTTGCAAGGCCGCCTCAAAAGCTCCGGGCATATTGCGAAAATCATCATGAGTAGAAGGTTTTCCGTCAACACTTATTCCCACATATTGAAAACCGGCTGCTTTGATTTGACGGGCCATGTCACGGTCGATCAAGGTACCATTGCTGGAGATAACCGGCCGCAGTCCCAAATCAGCCGCCATTCTCCCCAGTTCAAATATGTCTTTACGGATCAGGGGTTCTCCCCCTGAGAATAGCAGTACGGGCACTTTCATATCAGCCAGGTCTTTAATAAAAACCTTGGCCTCTTCCGTGCTCAGTTCGTCTTGGTAGTGGCGGTCTTCCGCATTTATATAGCAGTGACGGCAACGTAAATTACAGCGGTTGGTCATATTCCAAACCACCAGCGGACGATTCTGGTTGGAAAACTGTAATAATTCGGGAGGAACTTGTCCGTCCACCGAACTATGCTTGATCACATCAGAAACTGTGGCTGTACCACACAATAATTTAGTGCATCCTATCATATCTGTTTTTCCTCCCTGCTGACTGTGGTCTCCTCTACTATGGCATCAATCAGTCCCTGTATAGTAAACTGTTGAGCACTTATATCTACTGTAAACCCATATCCCCTTGCGGTATCAGCCGTTATCGGGCCTATACAGGCTACTTTAGTGTTATGGTCGATGCGGAAAACATTTTCTTTACCGATGAGTTTAACAAAATTGTGCACTGTTGAGGAGCTCGTAAAAGTAATATAATCCATATTACCCTCTTTAATCTCATCTATGGTATCCGGACTCACTGAAACAGCCGTTACCGCTTCATAGAGAAAGACCTCATTCACATGGAGTCCAGCTTGTCTAAGTTCATCAGGTAAAATAGTGCGGGCACCTCGAGCCCGAGGCAGAAGTACCCACTGTCCCGGTTTACTCATGGAGAGCAAAGACTTGATGATACCTTCTGCCCGGTATTCTTCAGGCACTACCTCCACTCTTAATCCCCGGCGAGTTAGTCGTTCCTGGGTAGCGGGGCCAATAGCTGCTAGCTTTATTCCTTTCAAATCGCGGATATCATATCCACAAGCCATCAGTTCCTCAAAAAAGATGTCCACCGCATTAACACTGGTAAAAACCAGCCAATCGTAACTATGCAAATGGCTTAGAGCATTGTGCAGGCCGCTGAGATTGGTTTCCTTTCTTATCTCAATGGAAGGGAATTCAATAGCTTCTCCGCCCAAGTCCAAGATCATATCCACTAATTGGCTGGCCTGGGCTCGGGAACGAGTTACTACTATTCTTTTGCCCCACAAAGGTTTGCTTTCCAACCAGCTTAATTCCTGGCGCAGGTTGACCACTTCACCGACCACAATAACCGCCGGAGGCTTAAAGTCATGCTTTTTTACCAGTTCTACGATGGTATCCAGAGTCCCGGTCAAGACCTCCTGCTCTGGACGGGTGCCCCAACGAATCAAAGCAATAGGAGTTTGCGCGTCCCGACCATGACGTATTAAATTATCGCAGATGAAGGGCAGGTTTTCGACGCCCATAAGAAAAACCAGAGTGCCTATACCAGTGGCAATATGATCCCAGTGAATAGAGCTGTCCTTCTTGCCCGGTTTTTCATGACCCGTAATAACAGCAAAACTAGATGTGTCGTCACGATGGGTTACCGGTATACCTGCATAAGCAGGTACAGCAATGGCCGAGGTAACACCCGGAACTATCTCAAATTCCAAGCCATGTTGGCGAATAAACTGAGCCTCTTCCCCGCCCCGTCCAAACAAAAAGGGGTCTCCGCCCTTTAGGCGTGCCACGAGCAGGCCCTGCGAGGCCTTTTCTACCAGCAGTTGATTGATTTCCTCCTGGGGAAGAGCATGGTGGCCGGATGCTTTGCCTACGTAAATCATTTCTGCATCACTGCGAGCCATACTGAGCAACGCTGAGCCCACTAGCCTATCGTATATTACCACATCCGCCTTTTGCAGTATGCGCAGTCCCTTAACAGTAAGCAGACCAGGATCTCCCGGCCCAGCACCAATTAGGTAAACTATGCCTTTTTTTTGCATTTACGAGTCCTCCATGTTTCTAATGGAGTTGAGAATATCTTCTGCCCCAGCGGTCAGCATCCTTTCAGCCAGTTCCAGTCCTAGTTGTACCGGATCCTGGTTGGATGCCGTAACCCAATCACGGATAATCTTCTTTCCATCCAGTGAAGCTACCAATCCCTGCAGTTGGAGAGTGTCTCCGCTGGATTTGGCCAGAGACCCAATAGGAACCTGGCACCCGCCCTCCAGCCTGTTTAAGAAAGCACGCTCAGCCTGCATTTCGCTAAAGGTTTCTTTATGGTTGATGGGTTCTAATAAACCGCTGATCTGTGTATCAGGATCCCGGGTCTCGATGGCAATTACACCCTGTCCAGTAGCTGGCAGCATAACCTCAAAGTCCAGCTTATCCGTTATCCATTTTTCCAAGCCTAATCTTTTTACCCCGGCATAAGCCAGGATGATTCCGTCCAACTGTTGTTCTTCCATTTTCTTTATGCGCGTCTCAACATTACCTCTTATATCTACTACCTGAATATCCGGACGTGTGGCCTTGATCTGGGCAGTCCGTCGCAAGCTGGATGTGCCCACAAGGCTACCGACCGGAAGCTCATGATATTTTAATCCCGACCTGCTGATCAATACATCACCGGGATGTTCCCGGGGAAGCACTGCTGCCAGTTTCAATCCCTCTCCCAGTTGAGAAGGCAGATCTTTTAAACTGTGCACAGCGATATCGATATCACCATCAAGTAAAGCTTTCTCAAGTTCCTTGGTGAACAAGCCCTTGTCACCAATGCGTGACAGAGCTACATCCAGGATCTTGTCGCCTACCGTCTTTATAATTACTATTTCGACCTCTAAATCAGGATAGTAGTCTTTCAGTTGCTGAGCTACAGCTTGAGCCTGCCATTGGGCTAACTTGCTACCTCTAGTTCCCAGTCTCAATCGCTTCATCAGTCAATGTCTCCTCATAATCAACCTGCAAATCAAACAACTTCTTTAGCGTTTCTGCATAGATATGTCCTTCGTTACTTATGGCCATTTCCTTTAAGGTCACCACCGGATGGTGCAGGAGTTGATTGACAATGGAGTTGGCCATAGAGCCCAGTACTTTTTTCTGATGCTCGGATACTGCGCCCATACGGTTGAGGGCTTTTTGTAGTTCGTGGGTTTTAATAGCCTCAGCCTGGGATTTTAGAGCCGAAATTACCGGCACAACATACAGAGTAGCCAACCATTGATTGAATTTATCCAGTTCTTCTTCGATTATTTTTTGGGCTGCGCGCGAGGCCCTTTGTCGCTCCAGGTAATTAGCGTCGATCACGCCCTGTAAATCATCGATATCATACAAATAAACACCGGCAATACTTCTTAAGGCAGGGTCAATATCGCGCGGAACTGCGATATCTATCATAATAATTGGCTGGCCTTGGCGATTGCGCAGACTGTCACCGCAGTTTTGGGAATTTATTATATAGTGAGCGGCTGATGTACAGGATATTACGATGTCGGTTCTAGACAGCATTTCGGGCAGTTCATTAAAACGAATTGCCTGACCTTGCAATGACCCGGCCAGTTGAAGGGCTTTATCATAGGAACGGTTGGACACTACAACCGATTGCACCCCATTTTTCATGAGGTAGCGAGCGGTGAGTTCACTCATTTCCCCAGCCCCGACCACCATGACCCTTTTGTTTTGCAGGTCCCCCAAACAGCGCTTTGCTAATTCGACCGCTGCAGCACTGATGGAAATAGGGTATTTATCCAGATCAGTTTCCGTGCGCACCCTTTTACCGACATATATAGCCTTCTGAAAAAGAGCATTTAAGACCCCATCTGAGACACCGGCCTCAATAGCCTCCAGGTAGGCCTCCTTAACCTGACCTAAGATCTGATTCTCACCTAAAATCATAGAGTCAAGACCCGAGGATACTCTAAAGAGATGATTGATGGCATCATAACAATTGGGCTGGTATATATAACTTTTTAACTCGTGATAACCCAATCCTGAAAACTGTCTCAAGAAATTTTCCAGTTCCTTAGTGCCCGCTTCAATATTCCTGGTGGTAGCATATACTTCAGTTCGATTACAAGTTTGCAGGATTATCGAGCCCTCAATAGCCTTATAGCTACTCAAGGAGGCATAGGCATCCTGTAAGGCAGATCCGGATATAGAAAACTTTTCTCTAATCTCTACCGGAGCCGTCCTGTGGTTTACTCCCGCCACAAGGACATACATTCTTCAATCCGCTCCCTTATCTGTTCATCTTTTCCCTCAGCTATCAAATCCAAAATATCCAGTTTGGCCAAAGCTTCAAAAATAGCCTGTCTGGTTCTTATATCTGGAACAGTTTGCTTGATTATTTCCCTTTGTTCTCCTAATAAGTCAACAAATTTCCCGTGTGAATCCGTTATGACCTCTTCCAGTTGTTGGCGCATTCTCTTGGCGTAAGCCGGGCTCTTGCCTTCGGTGGATATTGCCAGAACCAAAGAGTTACGCCGTATAGTAGAGGGAATATAGAAGTCACAATAGGCTGGGTCATCAACTGCATTGACTAAAATTCCGTTTTCCTTGCACAAACCAGCCACTTCACGATTTATAAACTGATCATCGGTGGCGGCGAAAACTAAAAAGGCTCCCTGGACATCAGTTGGTTGAAATTCCCTGGCCATCCAGTTTACCTGATGGTTTTCAGCCCAACTTTGTAACCGGGGAGTCACTTCCGGACTAATAACATCTATTCCCACAGAATACTCCAGCAAATTTTCCACTTTTCGTTCCGCTACTTGCCCGCCTCCAATCACTACACAGCGGTGACCATCCATAGCAAGAAATATTGGAAATAAACTAGCCAATACCCGTCCTCCACCTGTAAAAAAAGGTCTGCACCAGACCTATTTATTATTTCTTTTCATCTAACTCGTCAAACTCTTCTTCTTTTGCCTTGCGGAAACTCTGTATTGCTTTACCCAGAGACTGCCCAACCTGGGGCAATTTTCCCGGGCCAACAATTATTAGGATAATGACCAATATCAATACGAGTTCCCAGGGGCCGAAATTACCAATAAGACCAAACAAATTGACTCCCTCCTTTGGGTAGCAAATACCGAAATAAGGGGTTTTAACGCATATATTAGTTATTATGACAAAAAGAGCGGTCTTTGTAAAGCAAACAGGGCACTGTTACGCCATTGTCTGAATTTTGGGGCAAATTTTATCTGTTTTTCTTCTTTCTTTTTCGATTACGACCAGGCACGGAAAACTTAGCTACCCAGACACTGACCTCATATAGCAAATAAGTGGGGATAGCCATAAACATCTGAGATACAGGATCTGGTCCCGGGGTAAGAGCTGCTGCCAAAATAACTATACCCAGCAAGGCATACTTCCTATTACGAGCCAGCATCTCATGACTAACAATGCCCAGTTTCGATAGGAAAAAAACCACTACCGGGAGCTCGAATACTAAGCCAAAAGGAATAGTAAAAGCCATTACAAAAGAAACATACTGGTCTACCTTAAACATGGTTTCCAGATTACTGCCGGCAATATGAATGAAAAAGTTCAATACCAGCCGCAGGATTCCAAAATAAGCAAAAAGGACTCCCACTGTGAACAGGATAATAGTAATAGGAAACAACCAGTAAATGTACTTTCTTTCATGGGGATACAAAGCTGGCTTCACAAAACGCCAGATCGCCCATACCACCACAGGAAAGGCAATAATAAAGCCTGCCAGGAAAGAAAGCTTGAGTTTAACGAAGAAAGCTTCGGTAACGCCGGTTACAATCAGGTTTTCATTTAGGGATTTCAGAGGTGAAATTATAATTGATAGAATCTGTTCACTAAAATAGAAGGAACCTACTGCCGCAATAACAATTGCGACTATACTAATTACCAACGACCGGCGCAATTCTTCCAAATGCTCAATAATCGTTTGTCTTTCTTCTTCCGTCATATCCCTTAGTGACACCGTATCTATCCCCCTGACTAATAATCTCTCGCCAGTATAAAATCAGCCAGTTCCTGTAGAGTTTCAGTTACTGGTGTATCGGGCAGTAATTCCAAATGGCGTTTTGATCGGTTAGCATAATACTGACTGACCGCATAAGCATAGTCAATGCCGTCAGAATCACACACCATGTCAATAATATGCTGAGTGTTTTCCTGGCACTCATGCGGAGATGATAATAGTCGGGCCAACTCCACCCGATGTTCGTCATTGTATAAGGCATACAAAGCCGGTAAAGTAATTACACCCTGACGTATATCGCTGCCAGTAGGTTTACCCAAGGTAGCTTCATCGGCAACAAAATCCAGGATGTCATCGGTGATCTGAAAAGCCAGACCCAGATCATATCCATATCTTCTCAGAGCTTCGATTTGCAGATTATCAGAGGTTGACAGCATAGCACCCAACTGGCAACTTAGGGAAATCAGTAGAGCAGTTTTACGTTCTATACGCCGCAGGTAATTCTTTAATCCCAGATTTACGTTGAAACAGCTGCGCATTTGCACTATTTCTCCTTGGCAGATCTTCATGCTGGCATCAGCTATCAATTCCAGAACATCACGGCGGTCATAAGTGGCTACAATTGCCAAAGCGCGTGCAAAGACAAAATTGCCTGCATATATTGATATTCGATTACCCCACTGATATTTTACTGTCCCTGTCCCCCGGCGAACTACCGAGTTATCGATAACATCATCATGAACCAGGGTCGCCATGTGAACCAGTTCCAAAGCGGTAGCCAATGGAATAACATAGTCGAGATCATCTCCATACATCCTGGCTGCCAACAGGGCAAAACCGGGCCGTATACGCTTACCTCCAGCTTTGATCAGGTGGGTCGACGCTTCCCCAAGAATCAGTTCAGGGGTTTTTACGTTTTCGTAGAGTTGGGACTCTACCAACTCCATCTCATTACGCACTAATTTAAATAAATCGAACTCCGCCATAATTCTCCCCTTATTTGAGAATTCCTACATTGTATGTAGAAAGGCTCCCTTTAGCTTACCATCAACTACAGTTCACCATAGCGCCTGAAGAGCCCATGCTCGATGTCCAAGGCATCAAGAACTTTTCCTACCAGGAAATCGACTAAATCTTCAATGGTTACAGGATCAGCATAGAAAGCTGGCATAGCTGGTACAATATGGGCTCCTACCTCTGCCAAAGATAACATGTTTCGCAGATGAATGGCACTCAGGGGAGTTTCCCTGGGAACCACTATCAGGGGTTTCTTCTCTTTGAGCATGACATCAGCCGATCTTTCCAGTAGATTGCGGGCTGATCCATTGGCAAAAGCAGCGATACTTGCCATAGTGCAAGGAATAACTATCATTCCGTCTACACGAAAAGAACCACTGGCTATGGGGGCAGCAATGTCAGAGTTATCATAAACGATCAGATTGCCAGTGGGCAAATGGTTCTGAATGGATGATTTCCAATCTCGCTCAATATCCCACTTCATTTCCTGGGCGATAACGATACGGGCTGGATCCGTTACGACCAAATGGACTTCGTAGTTGTGATCCAGTAAAAAAGCCACCAGTCGTAATCCATAGACTACTCCACTGGCACCGGTTATACCGACAATATATCTAGCCATTGGCAGCATTCCTTTCTCGGCTTGTGAGTCCGTTTTCGTCTTAGTTATAAATATCCATTAAGGTAGCGGCTAGTATCACTAGACCAACATAGCGATTGAATTTAAAAGACGCCTGGTTTACCCGGGATAAGTCTCCCGGTCTAACTATTATATGTTGATATATAAGTACCGCAGCTGCCAGAGCCACTCCCCCGTAATACCAACTGCCCAATCCCAATACTAAACCGGTCAGGATCAAGAAGATAACCGTTAAAAAATGAAATAGTTCGGAAAATATCAGAGCTCCTTTTTCGCCAAAACGGGCTGGTATGGAGTATAAACCCATCTGGCGATCAAACTCAATGTCCTGGCAAGCGTACATGGTATCAAACCCGGCTATCCAAAATGCTACCGCTGCACCTATCAGAAACGGCTGCCAGTCAAAAGTCCCTGTGACTGCAAACCAGGCCCCAATCGGCCCTATGCCTATCGCCATACCTAATAAAAGATGGCACCACCAAGTAAATCGCTTAGTATATGAATAACCCCATAGTACCACCACCGCCAGTGGCGACAATTTCAAACATAGCGGGTTTAACTGAGCAGCGGCCATGAACAACAATGCCAAAAAAAAGAATACTCCAATCCATACCCTACCTGGTTTCAAGCGACCAGAAGGCATGACCCATCCAGCGGTGCGGGGATTGGCCTCGTCATAAGGCAAATCTATTATCCGGTTTAAGCTCAAGGCAGCCGTACGGGCGGCGATCATGGCTACTGTGATCCAAATAAACTGGTGTAGGGTAACCATACCGTTTTGAGCCAGAAAGGCTCCCAGATACGCGAACGGCAAACCAAAAAGAGTATGGCCAAAATCCAACATGGCCAAATAGTCCTTCAGTTTACTCAATACCGTATTCACTCCACTTCCGACTTACCAATTCCACAATATCAGCGGACATTTTTATGTCTTTAGGCCACTCCCGAGGGTGCCCTTCACTGACCCATTTGCGGGTGGCGTCAAAACCCATCTTCGAGCCCACTAAAGCCCGGGGAGCCGAATGATCCAAAACATCCAGAGGCCCATCGACAATCATGGTATCTCGGCGCGGATCTACATTATTAAAGACTTTCCATAAAACTTCCGAGACATTTTGTACATCAACATCTTCATCCACTACCACTATAAACTTGGCAAACATCATCTGTCCCATTCCCCAGAGTGAACTCATGATTTTCTGAGCATGACCGGGATATGACTTACGAATGCTTACCAGTACACAGTTGTGGAATACTCCTTCCATGGGCAGATGCATATCGACCACTTCTGGCAGCTGAAATTTCAACAAGGGCAGGAAAATTCGTTCCGTAGCCCATGCTATATAACAATCCTCTTGGGGAGGGCGACCCACGATGGTAGTGGGATAAATAGCGTCTTTTCTGCGTGTTATAGCAGTTATATGGAAAACCGGATATTCGTCTGCCAAAGAGTAATAGCCGGTATGATCTCCGAAAGGACCTTCGAGGCGGCGCTCCTGGGGATCAACATAACCTTCCAAAACAATGTCGGCATCTGCCGGTACTTCCAAATCTATCGTTTTGCACTTGACTAATTCTACCGGTTTTTTACGTAGGAAACCGGCAAAAAGCAATTCGTCGATGCCTTTAGGCAAGGGAGCAGTAGCAGCATAGGTAATAGCCGGATCTCCTCCCAGGGCTACTGCCACTTCAGTCGGTTTGCCCAGTTGAGAGTTGGCGCGGTAAATTTCGGCACCATCGTGATGGGTATGCCAGTGCATACCAGTAGTTTTCCCATCGAAGACCTGCATACGATACATACCAACATTACGCTTACCAGTTACCAGATCGCGAGTATATACCTGTGGCAAAGTAATAAAACGGCCAGCATCCTCAGGCCAGCATTTTAGTATAGGAAGTGCATCCAGGGAAGGATCCTTTTCAATCACTTCCTGGCAAGAACCCTGGCGAACCGTGCGGGGGATAAAAGCCGCCATCTCAGCGATTTTAGGCAACAGCTTCACTTTGTCTAGCAGGGTCTGAGGCACCTGATCAGCTATCTCCATAAATCCTACTATATCCTGAGTGATCTTATCCAAATCATTAACACCCAAACTCATAGCCATTCTCTTTTTAGTGCCAAAGGCATTGATCAAGACAGGTAAGCTCGAACCGCGTACGTTCTCAAATAATAAAGCCGGTCCATATGCCTTGCTCACCCGATCCGCTATCTCCGTTATCTCCAGTTCAGCGTCAACCTCGGTTTTAATTCGTATCAGTTCGCCTTCCTTTTCCAAAAGAGCGACAAACTCGTGCAGATCTTTAAATGCCATTATTCTAGTCCTCCTCATTAGATAAAAAAGCTTATAGGCCTGAACCCTAAGCCGGGCACGGCCCAATAAGCTTTAATATAAGCCCGTCTTATATTACCGCAGCATGATCCTGGTTGCAGGCCAGATCATGTAATTCGTTTATTACTTTCATCATTACTCCGTAACAGGCATTTCCCTCTTTTAGGCTGGATAATATTTCGAAACTGCTGTGGATATACTTGTCGACCTGCTGGTTTATGCCCAAATGTAAAAGTTCAACTGCCATGCCTATATCATGCCCCAAACGATAATAGGCACTTTCCTGGCCACCTCCAGCCAGCTGGGCAGCTGTTTGAAAAGCGGTTGCATACAGAGGTGCTTTTATTTCCTCCACTTCCCGGATGTGATTCCAGGCTTGTTGGTGTTTACGTACCAGACCTTCACTTATAGTGCATATCATGGCAGACAAGGAGTCCAAAACCTTCTCAGCTTTGTTTTCTAGCAACAGTTGCATTATATAGCCAAAAGTATAATCACCGATCAAAATGGCAAATTGCAAATCCTGATTATACTCCTGCCCTTCCTCATCATCCTTGACTCCACAGTGAATAGATTGGGCTAAATATAGATTCTTGAAAATATATGCCATAACCGTAGACAAGCGTTGGTCAATACTCAAATGTTCATAAAAAACCATGGTCATTAAACTAAGATGATCCCAGGTGGTATCGCCTTCCAAACGATTAAGGTATGTGTTTATTTCGGGCCACGGTTTAAGCATGCCTGCCTTAAAATACCGCTCCACCTCATTAAGCTGGTGGCGATAATCATGGGCAAATAGGTACTCCATCTATCAAATATCCCCCTCGACAAATTACATCCCTGCGAATAAATATTCGGCAACGCCGAGACTTATCCTGCCTAGGTAATAGTTACCTATTTAATTTGGGCTTCATTGACTCAAGCTAATTATACTATTATCAGGTCATCACCTGACAAGCCTCTTCTTATTATATAGAAAACTATCATTAAGAAAACCTGAAAGAAGGGAAAATCATGATTACTTTAATAGGATTTTCAACCAGTCAAACCCAAGCCGCCTCAGCCCTGACAGATCTGCGCAATCGCGGTTATGAAGTTGAGGCAACACTAGTTAGGTCTGGTCAGCTCTATGAAGGAAGTCTCGCCAATTATGTCAATAGATCTTTTAAACATGATGGTTATGCGGTTACGGTACGTTGCGCATCTGACGAAGCAGGACATATAAGGGAACATTTAGGCGAATTGCACGGATTGGATCACTTAGAGATAATCCCAGAAAATAATTAAACGCCTTACGTGCCAATAGCATGTTAGGCGTTTAATTACCATCCATAAGAGAGCTTCTTCGGTCTACTAAAATAGTATCCCTCCTAAATATTAGCCACCAAGCGTTCCTCCTGTTCGTGGATTAATCCCCTCTGGATCTCATTAGCATTAACATAATTGGAGCCAAATTTCTCCGCCAAGTAATTACAGGCATCCCAGGGGTTAACCTTTTCTCCACAAGTGAAAACATCTACCGCCGCATAACCCAGTTCAGGCCAGGTATGAATCGCCAGGTGGGACTCGGAAATCACAACAACACCACTGATTCCCTGTGGGCTAAACTTGTGAAAGACAAACTCGCGCACCTCTGCTCCAGCCTCTAAAGCGGCATTGATCATGATATCCTGTACCATTTTGATATCATTCAACACCTCAAAACGACAGCCGTATATCTCGGCCAAAACATGTCGCCCCAAAGACTGCAATCATGTCGCCTCCCTTCAGTTGTTCGTTTGGTTTCCCAAACCTCCTTTAATGCCAGATTAAATGCACATGTAGAATTTTAGCACATTTGTAGCGCATGTCAATAAAATTACGCCACATTCGTTAAAAAATGAAGCTGAGCGCACTAGCCACAGCTCAGCCTCAAATTATCTTTTCTATTCTATCATATGCTTAGTATTCCATAACGACAACTAAGTATAAAGGTTTTGAATCATTCCAATCCATTAATAATATTTTTGACTCCATGCATATATTCCTTTTGATTACCTTCACCCAAAAGATCATACAGCTCCGAATTAAACTGATAAGCTAATTGTCTGAGCTGATCCGCTACCAGTTCACCGGCGGGAGTAATAAAGACTCGGATAGCTCTTCTGTCTTGGGAATCCAATCGCCGTTCTACCAGGCCATCCTTTTCCAGTTTATCTACCAATACCGTCATGGACGAACTATCAATATAGGTACGATTGCCTATTTCTTTCAAGGTCATACCGTTTTCTTCGTGTAAAACTAAGAGAATAAATGATTGCGGTATACTTACACCATGGGCTTCCAATCGACTACTTAGGTTACGATCAATCTTTTTCATAGCAGCGCGCATACTGAAACATATAAAATTGTTCAGCTCACTCATGTTAAATAACTCCTTCTCTTTAAAACTCGATTGTAGATTTTCCTAAGGTATATATTATTATAGCATAGTACAATTCGCAAACAATATTCCGACTATTTGCATTACATCCAACTCTCCCCGAAGATTGCGCTGTAGCTTGAACCGTGATAAAGTATTTGTTGACTAAGGAGTGTGAAATTATGACGGGTAAAAAAAGGATTTTGACCGGAGATCGACCCACTGGTGCCCTTCATCTTGGCCATTATGTCGGTAGCCTGGTCAATCGCGTAAAACTTCAGGAAGAATATGACTCCTATATACTCATCGCTGATGTCCAAGCACTGACTACCCACTGGGAGCAGGGTGAGGATCTGGAGAATAGCGTGTATCAGATCACCAGTGATTATCTGGCGGCTGGATTGGATCCGAACCAGGCTACCATTTGCATCCAGAGTAAAATTACTGAGATCCATGAGCTGGCAGCCTACTTTTCCATGTATACTCCGGTCAATGTTCTGCGCCACAACCCGACCATCAAGGCTGAGGCCCAGCAACACGGTTTCAAGGACTTGATGTATGGTTTTTTAGGTTATCCGGTAAGCCAAGCTGCGGATATTGCTATTTTTAAGGCCCATGTTGTTCCCGTCGGAGAAGATCAGGTTCCTCATTTGGAATTAGCTCGCAGGATCGTGCGGCGTTTCAACGATCTCTATAAGCCAGTTTTAGTTGAGCCGGAAGTGCTGGTGGGACAAGTCTCGCGTTTAGTCGGTTTGGATGGTAAGGCGAAAATGAGCAAAAGCTTAAACAACGCCATATTTCTTTCTGACAAACCTGAAGATGTGTGGCAAAAGGTTCGCAACGCCGTTACTGACCCGGCCAGAATCCACAAAACTGACCCGGGACATCCTGAAGTGTGTACCATATTTGAGTATCATAAAGTCTTTAACAATAGCGAACTGGAATCTATAGAACAAGAGTGCCGCCAGGGAAAGATCGGTTGTGTGGCCTGTAAGAAGAGGCAGGCTCAGGTGATTAATCAATTATTAGAGCCGATGCACGAACGACGTGAGCAATATAAATCTCGGGACATATTGACTGATATACTTCGAGAAGGTACCAGGCGTGCCCAAGAAGTAGCTCGTTCGACCATGGAGGAAGTTCGCGAAGCTATGAAGATCCAATACTTCAAATAAAATCTAATGAGCTCATCTTTATAGAATAGATGAGCTCATTTTTTGTGCAGATAACTATTATCACTATCATAAATCATTACCGGAACGTTGAGCTTCATAATGCAGTATCAAGATCAGCAAAGGCACCACCAGATAGATACTGGTAGTTGAGGCGGCTACTATGCCGGAATCATTTATTATTAGAGCGATCAAAGCCCCAGTAATAATCCCGCCGCAGGCTTTAACCACATAAGGTTTGTCCTGGCCCAGCTGTTGCATTGCTCCTACCGGTCTGAACACCAGCAATGCCAAAACCAACAGGGTAACCATAAAGACCCAACTCCAGATAGTGGAACCAATCAATTTGATATTCATAGCCGCTTTTCTGGTTATTATAGTCCCAGCTTCACTCCAGCCTCCCAGTAGGATCTGATTGGCTGCCCTACCAATGTGAGACTGGAGTTCTAGCGGTCTGGTCATATCATACAGGGTAAAGCCGCCTGCAACCACAAGCACCCCAGCCAGGATCCATAAAATAGTCTGGGGACGGATACGGATTTCCCCCAACATGAGTAAAGTTATGAGGAAAGCTGCCGGGGCGGTGATCATGCCATCGGATTGAGCTCCCAACTGCGGTGATGCCATGAGAACAGACTGAAAAGCAAAAAATAGTGCCATCACCAACAACCATCCACGCTGCGGATACTTCTGATAAAATGATCCTGCCAGAGCGATAGAACTGCCCAGAAGTATTCCCAGATACTCGTTGCCAATGCCATAATAACGGGCCCCGGCCATAGGATCATATCCCAGAACCGAATTTTGGATCAGGTGCGATCCAGTCATTAGATCAATATTCAATGTTATAACCGTCAAAAACAGAGTAACGACAAATGCCTGGTAGGCATTATGGCGAGTAAGCTTCATCAGTACCAAAGTCACCAGTAGTGTGAGAACAATGACCATCACAATATACATCCAATCTGCCGACCAAGGCAGCAGATTGGAAAATAAATATACTAGAGGCACTATGGCCAGCGCTACTATGGCTGGTTTGATCAGGGGAGCTAGTTTTGCCATCCAGAATAAAGTGACTACTGCCAGAAGTATGATTATTATGTGAAAGACAACATAGCCTTTTATAAGCGGTACCCGCAGACGGTTTACTGTGCTGGCCTGGGTAGTCAACTGTTGAGCTTCAATCAATGCTCCCTGTATACTAGGATCGATCTGGATAGGCCGTCCGATCATAGTCTGGGTATCATCAGTTAAGCCGAAAAATTCCAATATGGTTGGCGCGATATCAGTATTAGCCACCACCAAATCACGCTGTGTGGCAGCTGACGTCATTCCCCCAGTGGTAAAGCCTTTACCCCAGGCAATCACCGGAGTAAAATAGTTCTTGTTTTGAGTTTGTTCCCGGTTAGGAGAAGGACTGACCACCATCAACAAATCATGGGTGGGATCAATGCTCTGGGCTATTTGGCCAACAAAGGCATCGATCATTTTTAAGCGCCGCTCTTTTTCTTGCAACGCTATGTGGTCAAAAGCTTTATCGGCTGTTTCCAGGCGACTCAGATCTGCTAGATCCACCACATATAAATCGGTGGTAGGCCCATATTGTTTGACCTGTTCGTAAAGATATTGGTAATTAGTCTCATAGCTTAAAAAACTGTCATCCGGATTGAGCACTGTATTGGGTCCTATATCCCCGTAAGGAATCTGCCCTTGGGCATCCATGGCTATGACGGCAGCCGCACGGAGTTGGCCGCTGCCAGTATCGCCATTGCCCAGCAAGCATACAGAATAGCCATTGTTTTTTAATACCTCGCCCATAGCCCCAGGTAGAGTGGTAACCTTCTCTTGAGCTATAGCGGTACTTATTTCAGGAAGGTTTACCAACAAACAGCAGGTTTGACCTGGATCGATACCGGTCAGATTCCGGTAGAGTTGTCCCGCTGTCTTGCCGCGATCCTCCAGATATTCATTCTGGTTGAACGCTAATATTCCATTGCCATATACGCGGCCAATATTACCAGCACCAATAGTAAGACTGGTATCAAGAACATTCTTACCTCTAAGAGTCCTGCTGCTGGCTAAGCCGACTCCACCTTCGCTCACTAATTTATGCAATTGGGGAGTCCTGCTAGGGTCAATATCATAAATGGTCAGCTTATCAACCACCAGCAGATAAGCTTTACCGGTATCTTCTGTAGCGCTGACAAGCTGAGGATTTAGCATCATAGACGCTAGTCCGACACATACTATCAGCACATATTTAAGCCACTGACACCAAGCATTTGTTGATATTAGGCAACCCATAGACTTCATGGGGCAACTCCTTGTAAACATATTCCACATTGGCTAGGTTCTCTAAAGTATACCGCAATGTCTTAGGCCTGCCAATCTAGGGGGTTTGATTTAATTATAGAAAGCGGTTGAGAAAGATTCGGAAATCAGGGTACAATAATGGATAATTAGTTGAACCATGGAGGGTTAAATCAATATGTATTCTGAACACCAGTATACCCTTGCCAAGATTAGACGGGAAAATCATCTCGTCCTCCCCACAGTTACTTCCATTATTTTGACCCAAAATCTTTATGATGTTCTTTTTCAATACGTTATAGATGATCATCAAGAAGAGCTGTTGAAAACCTTTATTGAGCGATTAGAGCAGCATATAAAAAGCAAATCGAATACGCCTTTTTCAGCTCCTTGTGAAGAGTTGGAATTCTTAAATGATGGACTAGCAGAACTGCGTTTATTGAACTGGATGGAAGTGCCAGTAACCGTATTCTCTCTGGAAATTCAAGAGGAGGATGATGAAGAGGTACGGGAAGCTGTTATCGATGAACTGCGCCATCTGATGGTGGTAAGACCTGTTCCTAATTCAAATCTTATCTACGTGTTCCCAGCTGACATTCCTCGTTTATGATGGAATGTACTATCAGATCAATAATTAGGAGGTAATGAAATGGACTTAAAAGGTTCAAAAACTGAACAAAACCTTTGGGCAGCTTTTACTGGAGAATCTAAAGTGCGTATGAAGTATACCTTTTTTGCCAGCCAAGCTGATAAAGAAGGTTATAAGCAGATGGCTGCTATATTCCAGGAAACGGCTGACAACGAAAAAGAGCATGCTAAACGTTTTTACAAGTTCTTAATTGGCGGTTCCATTCATCCTACCGAGGAGAACCTCTTGGAAGCAGCGGAAGGCGAGCTAGATGAGCACTCTAATTTGTACCCGGAATACGAAAGAATCGCCCGTGAAGAAGGCTTCCATGAGATTGCCGATGTCTTCAGAGAAATAGCTGAAGTAGAAGAAGAACATGAAAAACGCTACCGCAAACTTTTGGCCAATATCAAGAACAAAACCGTCTTTAAGAAACCTAATCCCGTACAATGGAGATGCCGCAACTGTGGATATGTTCATGAAGGAACTGAAGCTCCCGAAGTGTGCCCGGCCTGTGACCATCCCCAGAGCTATTACGAAGTTCTCTGCGAAAACTATTAGATCAAAAACCGCCCTCGAACGGGCGGTTTCTCTTTTCAAATTGCCTTGAAATTTCGGTTAGGCTTATGGGGATATATCCTCAGAGCTTTTCCTAAGAAAGTCTAAAAAGTTAATAACCGTTTTACGTCGAGATTTTTGGTGGGGATAGATTATGTAGAAATGGCGGGATCCTTGGCTGGAAAATTTAATACAGGCCAAGCCACTTCGGCTCTCAGAAGGTTTCAACGCCCACTGTGATATTATACTGATACCCATACCCGACTCAACTGCAGCTAGCACCGCTCCAGTGCTGCCTGCTTCTAAGCAAATATCCAATTCTTCACGCTTTATACCTTGAGCATTCAGAATATCTTCAATGGCTCGCCTGGTACCGGATCCTTTCTCCCGCATGATCCATTTTTCACCTAGCAGATCCGGCAATTCAACATATTCTCGGGTGGCGAGGTGATGATCTGAGGGAACAATAACCACCAAGTCATCTTCTAACCAGACAAACCCGTCTACCTTGCGGTTGTTGATCCAACCACCTACCACTCCAACATCCAATTCCCTGTCAGCGATCCGATTGAATATTTTTTCCGTATCAGCAATATCCATACTGATAGTGACATTGGGAAAACGATCCTTAAAATGCTTGATAAAAGCCGGTAAAATGTATTGGCCAGGAATAGTGCTAGCCCCAATGCAAAGGGTGCCCCGACGGCTCTCTGAAACCTCTTCCATAGCCTTTTCAGTCTTATCCATGGCTTTTATTATATCCCGGGCACATTGGTATAAGGTCTCCCCCGCTTCGGTAGTTTTCAATCGGCGTCCAGAACGTTCCAACAACAATACCCCAAACATATCCTCCAAGGCCTGGATCTGTTTGGTCACAGCAGGCTGTGATAAACCGATCTCCTCCGCAGTCCGGGACAAATTTTGGGTTTCCACCACTTTGACATAGGTTTTGTAAAGGTTAAGATTCATTCGCTCACCACCATTTGCTTATCATCGCAAAAATCCTTCAATAATGGTATTCACAGCCTCTTCCTCAGTTAAGCCCAGAGACATCAATTTAATTAACTGCTCACCGGCAATTTTGCCGATAGCGGCTTCATGAGTCAATACCGCTTCAGAATTTTCGGCTTCCAGGGATGGAATCGCCTTGATCACGGCATTGCCCATAATAATGGAATCACATTCTACATGCCCGGTGCACTCTGTTTTCCCTATCATGGAGGCTTTGAAAACCTGATAGGATTCATCTTTGCCCACGGAACGGGATAGTATCTGGGCCGAGCCCCCTTTGCCCTCAATGCTTATTTCAATATCAGACTGGGCCGACTGGCGTCTATGGGTGAGTAAGCGTTCTACGATTTTTAGGTGAGCTTTATCTTCCACATAGGCGATCGTCTTGCGATAAGTGTCATCCACTCCTTCGATCTGCACCATTTCCATTTCCGCATAGGCCTCGCTACCTATCCTCACTACCGTGGTCGGGTTCAAGACCTTTTTCCCTCTACCGCTACCAGCACCATAATGCTTTTCCACATAGCGAACTCTGGCCTTCGGCTTTATGATAAACTCATGTATGCCGTCATGGCCGGAATCTTGATGGCTTTCGTTGTGTATTCCACACCCAGCAATAATGGTAACGTCAGCATCCTCCCCTATTTCAAAGGTATTGTAAACCAGATCCTGCAAACCGGCCTGGGTAACCAACACCGGAATATGCACAGATTCATTTTTTGTGCCCGGTTTAACGATGACGTCTATACCAGGCTTGTCCTCTTTAGGCTTGATGATGATGTTAGGTGATGACATTCTGATCAGAGGTTGACCATCTTTACGAATATTGACCGCTCCCTTGGGAACTTCAGTAATACTAGCGATAGTATTCAATAGGTCACTATCGATCTGGTTAAATTTCATATCCGAATTCCCCCCGGCACTCTAATCTGCGCTTGCATTCAATATCTTCTCTGATAGAAGGCCATATTTCTTGATAAGTACCTCGGTCGCGAATCCGTCCTTCCTCCAGAACAATGATCTCATCACAGATGGGCAAAACATTCTCATTGTGGGTAATGATAATAGCTGTGCAGTTGGGGTTATCCTTAAAACGGTTTACAATGATACCGATCAATCGTTGTATTGTCCATAAATCCACCCCCGCCTCAGGTTCATCAAAAATACTGATGGTAGCCTGACGGGCTAAAACCTGGGCGATCTCTATGCGTTTCATCTCTCCGCCGCTTAAGCCGGGGCCTACGTCTCTATCCAGATAGTCTTCTGGGCAAAGGCCTACATCACGCAAACTTTTTCTCAGCCCCATGATATCAATATCCCCATAAGCTATTTTCAATAAATCGCTGACCGTCAAACCCTTAAAACGTGGAGGTTGCTGAAAGGCATAAGCTATTCCCTTGTGAGCTCTTTCGGAAACTGTTAAATGGCTTATTTCTTCATCGTGCAGAAATATCTGTCCGGCCGAGAGATCATAAATACCCATAATGACTTTGGCAAGTGAAGTTTTGCCGCCGCCATTAGGTCCAGTTATTGCATAGAGTTTTCCTGAAGTAAAATCTAAATCTATATTGTGCAGAATGTCTTTGTTACCGCCATTGGAATCATTAACTGACATGCTAACCTGTTCCAGACGCAGCATATATGTTCCCTCCAATTACTTCAACTACCGTTAGAATAACATAACCTGCTGTTATAAGTCTAATCACTCTTAGATGGTTATGGTAATAAAAGTTTTTCTGCATTGACCCGAGGTTTTTCCACGTTTATTCCACCTCGATAGAACTGGCTAATCTACGTCCCAGAGCAATACGGCTATTACCTAAACCTATGATTATGGGCCCCCGAAAGGGATGCTTGGCCAATAGTTCAACTTCGACTCCCGGCACAATACCCATGTCCATTAAGCGCTGTTCTGCTTCCGACCCTCGGCCAATGCGGATCACTTGTGCTTTGCGACCAGTTTCTAATATATCTAATCTCACTGGTTACTCCTCCTTTTCCCTTCGGCACTAACAAATCAGGAAAAATACAATTACCAAAATGAAAACCTTAGTAATGATTGAAAAATCCGATAAGGATAATCATTATCAATGGGTTCTGAAAAAAATATTTATTTATCAACCCTACACTCAGGGCAATATCCGTAAAACTTAAGTTCGTGATCTACCACTTGAAAACCATTGTTTTCTAACCTTTCCTCCAAAATATGCAAGAGGTCATCTTCCACTTCGGTAATCGATCCGCAGGACAGACATATGAGATGATGATGCTGATGTTCATCCCCTATGGACAGCTCATAGCGATAGCTCCCACCTTCAAACATATTTTTGTAAAGAACGCCAATGGCAGCCAGCTTTTCCAAAGTCCTATAAACAGTAGCAATTCCAATACTGGGAGATTTACTACGAGCTTTAGCCAGGACATCTTCGGCGTTCAGATGCTGCCCCTGGTTTTCGAGCATCACCTGCAAGACTACAGATCGTTGGGGAGTCATACGGTATTCACTTTGGTCGATCTTCTGATAAATAGTCTTCATATTTCTCACCAAGCACCACTTGTTTGATAACCATTATCATATATAATGGTACTCTTTAACAGCCCACTAAACAAGTCTTAGTTGTTTGCTATATCACTTGAATAGATGTGATCAACGCCGGGGTGTAACCTACTGGGTAAGTCCGTAAGAGACGATGCCCTCATCGCCCCCTTAGGGACTTTTGCATTAATCTAGAACCGCTCCCTACTTGCGCAGGCAAAAGAAAAACGGTGACAAGGTAGGTGTCCCCTGTCACCGTTCTTATCCTACGACAGTCACGGTTAGGATTTACGGAAATCTTTTATTTCCGCCTTAGCTTGCAGATCCTCCAGGAACTGGTTGAAGGATTCCTCCTGTTTATATCTCAGTAACGAAGCTTCTATATCATCCTGAACTTTACTATAAGGCCAGACACCTTCATCCAACTGTTGCCCGGCCTTGATGATATGGAACCCGAACTCAGACTCAACTGGTGTTGTCAGTAATGTTCCCGGAGACAATTCCAGAGCAGCCTTCTTAAATGGTTCTACGAAATTGGTATCCTCATTTACCAGGCCAACATCCCCACCTCGGGATTTGCTGCCGGGATCAATAGAATACTGGGCCGCCAACTCACCAAATGATTTACCTTCATTCAGTTGTTTTAGAACTTCATTGGCTTTTTCCTGGTCTTCTACCAGGATATGATAAATCTCTTTGCCGGCCGGATGCTGAAATACCGTCTTGTTTTCTTCATAATAGTTCTGGGCTTCCTCTTCGGTCACCACTATATCACTGGTCACTTCATCCTGTAATTGCACAAATAGATTCTGGGTAATCCATTCCTGTTTTAAGAATTCTTCATCAAATCCGTTTTCATCCAGGAATTTCTGATAACCGTTCTCTTCCAGCTGGTCTCTTTGAGCACGAATAGCTTCAAGATCCTGTTCCACCTGCTCCAGGTCGGCTTCAATACCCCTTCTTTCACTCTCCTGAAGAATAAGCTTCTGTACTACCAGATCTTGAAAGCTGCTGTCCTTAAGGTTGGCTACCAACTCCTGATCATTTTTCTCATCAACTTCTCCGTAAGTTTGTTGATACCAACTCAATACCATCCGATAGTGTTGATCAAATTGTTTCTGGGTAATAATATCACCATTAACCTCACCGATGGCTTGTTCCTGAGTATCTTCCTGACAGCCAGACAGCATAAAAACTGCCAGTATCAATATTAAAGCCAACACCTGGCAATTGGTTTTCTTACGCATAGTCGTCCTCCTACTATATACATTAGAGCTTATTATAACACAGCCAAAAGCAAACTAGAAACAAACCCAAAGTGCCTCTAAACAGTTGCCCACCACAGGATTTAAAGTAAAAAAGAGGATGCTCCCGTCTACAGGTAACACCCTCCGTCTATTTAAGCCTATTATACTATTCCCTGGGCTATCATGGCATCGGCAACTTTTAAGAATCCTGCTATATTGGCACCAACCACCAGATTGCCTTCATGTCCATACTGGCGAGCAGCCTGGCATGATTTTTTATAAATGTCAATCATAATGTTTTTCAGTCGCATATCAACTTCCTCAAATGTCCAAGTATAGCGCATGCTGTTCTGAGACATCTCCAAAGCTGAAACCGCTACTCCGCCGGCATTGGCTGCTTTAGCCGGAGCGAATAATATTTTATTATTAAGGAATAGCTCAACCGCTTCAGGGGTACAGGGCATGTTAGCTCCTTCGGCAACAGCAATACACCCATTAGCTATGAGAGTCTGAGCCGCTCTTTCATCCAGTTCATTTTGGGTGGCACAGGGTAAAGCAACATGACAAGGTACATCCCAAATGCTTGCGCAACCTTCATTATAACTGGCTCTACGGTGCTGGGCTGTATATTCTTTACAGCCTTTGCGTTCCACCTCTTTAACAAGCTTGATGGTATGCAAATCGATACCCTCTTCATCTACAACATAACCCAGAGAATCACTCATTGCCACCACGATTCCGCCCAATTCCTTAACCTTTTGGGCTGCATATATAGCAACATTTCCCGACCCTGATATTACCACCCTTTTGCCGGTCAATGTTTCGCCACGCTCTTTCAGCATTTCTTCCGTAAAATAAACCAAACCATATCCAGTAGCTTCTGTTCTGACCAGACTGCCTCCCCAGGTAAAACCTTTACCGGTCAATGCTCCTTCATGAGCGTTTTTTATACGTTTATACTGTCCATATAAAAATCCTATCTCCCGAGTACCTACACCAATGTCTCCCGCCGGAACATCGGTGTTTGGTCCAATATGCCTATATAGTTCAGTCATAAAACTCTGACAGAAGCGCATTACTTCGGCATCCGACTTTCCTTTGGGATCGAAATCACTGCCTCCTTTACCACCGCCAATGGGCAGACCGGTAAGTGAGTTCTTAAAAATCTGTTCAAAGCCCAAAAATTTTATGATACTGGCATTAACTGAAGGATGAAAACGCAATCCCCCTTTGTAAGGGCCGATAGCGCTGTTAAATTCTATGCGAAAACCTCGGTTTACCTGCACCTCACCATGGTCATCAACCCAAGGAACCCGAAACATGATCTGCCGTTCCGGTTCCACCAACCGCTCTATTATACCGCTTTCCACCAGGTTTGGATGTTGATCAATAACTGGCTGCAGTGAGTCCAATACCTCCTTAACAGCCTGGTGAAATTCCGGTTCACTGGGGTTTCTCTTCAGAACACGCTCCATCAATTCGGACACGTAAGACACACTGGTTCCCCCTTTGCGATACTTCCTTCGATTTTGATATCCAAATTATAGAGAGCAGCCTGACGGACTGTAAATAGATTCTGGCCAGATATATTGTATTCATGATCAACATCTACCAAAGCTTAAAAAAAAGCCAGGGAAGATCCCTGACTAATTAATGGATTCATTTAAATGGGTATTCTCCACTGGCTATCGGGCGCATACCAGATTTACTAGCTTGCCCGGGTGGCATTATAAGTACAAATGCTAATATACATTTCTATTCAGACAGAACCTTATCTATAGACTGTCGAATGATTTCCTGAATATCATTAAACATGTTTATGAATTCGGCTTCCGCATTGAAGAACGCAGCTATGTCCTTTTCTTGATTTAATTTAGCAAAATCAAGACTAAGCTGTCTGATGAAGTCTGCAGGAACTTCTTCTCCGGTAACATGGGCGCGATTAACTACCATTTGGCGGTTGCGAAACTCTAAGACCTTATCACGGCTAGCCGGTTTTCGGTCAAGCTCCTTTTTGGTCTGCAGATAATTATTGAATATTTCGCTTTGTAAAATAGATCTGGACAATTCATGGGCATTATCATATGGATTAGTAGACATACCAAGCACTCCCTTTCTCCTCCTTTTTAGCCTAGCAAGAATTGCTTCGCAAGGTCAATAGTATACTATCGGCCCCTAAAAAAGTATTCTCCGGGTAAACGGGTGTGGGCAGAACTTACTGACCTGGAACGTTTTGCTACTCATTCTTGACTATCTTGTTAATATGATATGGTGCTTTTTGCTGCTTATCATGCGCTTTTTAACTCCTGTACGCACTATTTTTCGTCTCATTTGTTGAAATGACAAATTTACGGGATTAGGAGAATCCTATGCATGCTGTCAGGATAACAGCCTACAAATGCCCAATTTTGTAAGCTTCACAAGATATTTAGGATAATACCTTATTATTGTGATAGTGATCCCAATTACAATTAGGTGTCTTTATCCTTGCCAAAATGCGAAGCGCCCTGTTTATAGTGCAAATTGTCACAAGCGAATTGAATGCCCAGCTACTTAATATTACAATAAGGATAGTATTAGGGAGCGGAGTATTAAATGATCAGTAGAAGGGAGGAGAAAGGTATGAAGTACATATCTGTAGTCGTCCCAGAAGATATCGATCGTGAATTACGGTTTGCCTGTGCGGATCAGGCAACTACCAAATCTCGACTGGTACGAAGATTGATCGAACAGTATCTGGATGAATGGCGCGAAGGTTTTGAAGGTATGGGCGGACAAATTATTGGTTTGAATGAAGACGAGGAAAAGATGGACCCTGAATAAATCAATAAGAACAACGGGCATTTAATGAGCTGAATTCAGCTCGTTTTTTTTGCTAATATGAACTGTTTAAGAGGCTTTTTAGCCTCTTCTTTTTATTTTCCTTAATATTGCGAACAATTACGCAATTTGCTAAATACATCATATGTTGTTAATATGTTGTTAACATCACAGGTTGTGAATTTGTGAGGAGGGGTATTATGACCGGTTTATTTGCTGCGGCAGCTATTGGAATCACCCTCATCAGCGGAACAGTCAGCATATTATACGTGTTTAAACGTGTTTACTTAGAAACCTAAATCTAGCTTCTCTCTATTTATGAAGGAGGAGGATAGTGATGACTGAGCTTCAACAAACTTTTCTGTTCTATACCTTTATTTACTTCTTAGTCAAAGGTGGCCTATATGTAGCCCTATACATGGCTACCATCATAATCGAAAAGGATGCCCGGGAGAGGTTTGCGAAACTAAGAGTGCTTTTGGAACGTAAAAGAGCAGATGAAGCCGTTCGTTGGGCAGGAGCCTACCAACAGTACTACAGAAAACAACAGACTATGCATTCGCTAAAACAAGCCGGCTAAAATACATCAAAAGAATAAAGCAAAAGAACCGGATGAAAACACCCGGTTCTTTTTTTGTCATATTCATATATTTATATTACTTCGATAACACGCGCATACTCCCTACCAGCTGATGAATCCTTCTATTACACCCACAATGAACAGTAGATAGAACGCCCCTCCTAGCAACAACATTGGAGCAGTGATGTGCTTCTTGGTCTTGATCTCCCAATATAAAAACCCAGCTGATACCACAGCAATCAAGGCAGCCAGCAGAGCACCGGTGGTCAACTGCCAATCGGTTAAGGCTATACCTATAGCTGGTATCAAAGAACTCTGAAATACCATGGCACCCGTAATATTTCCCAGAGCTAGGGTATCTTTTTCGCGCGATACCCAGATCACGCTGTTGAATTTCTCTGGTAGCTCAGTCGCCACCGGTGTAATTATTAGCGCCAACACAAAAGCTGGTACCCCATAAAGAACCGCAATACTGCTGACCGAATCTACAAATAGACTAGCCCCTACGATAATAAAGCCCAAAGCCACTATAACTTGTAAAAATATCACCGGCAGAGAGGGCGTTTCTTTACGTGGAGCAAAATAGCACTTGGGCATTGCGTCATCACAGTTAATATCGCGCTCTTCTAAAATCAATACAAATACATACCAGAAGTAAGAGATTACCAATAACCCTGCAATGATCAACTGTATATTTCGGAAACCAGGTGGAATGAGTCCGGTCAGTACCGCCACACCATACACAACAATGAAGAAACCCAGATCCCTGGACATGGTAGAATAATCAGCTACTACTTTGGCACCATGTACCCGTCTTCTATGAAAGATCACCACGGCCGTTCCGGTCACAAACATAGCCAATGTCGACAGCATCAGTGGAGCACCCAGAATAGCACCGATGCCTATTTCATGACCAGCATCACCAGCGGAAAACACTATGGCAATTATGGGGATCAGGGTCTCAGGTAACGCAGTACCTACCGCAGCCAAAACACTACCAACTGCTCCCTCGGACAGATTAAGCCTTTTTCCTAACCATTCAACTCCATTAACAAATACTTCTGCTCCAACTAGAATAACACCCAGGCTAACCAACAACCATGCTATGCTGCTCATTAGTACTATCTCCTTTTTATAAAGCCAGTGGTAGAGGATACGACTCTCTGCCCTTAAACGCTATCACCTTACGATAACCAATACTCCACAGAGTTCGCGAAACATCAGCCAACCCTTCTGCCACCTGATCCGGATGATGAGCATCTGATCCCATAGTAACAGGCAGGCCAAGTTGAAACATCTTTTCTATGATCTGCCTGCAAGGATACATTTCCTGCACCGGTTTTCTCAGTCCAGCACTGTTAATTTCTATTACCATTGGTGATGCTTTTATACTATGTAAAATTGGTTGGACGTGCTGTAGAGAATCCTTTTTATGCGGTCGATGTCCCCAAATTTTTATCAGATCGAGGTGACCAATTATGTCAAATAGGCGGCTTTTCACCAATTTATCGATAAGTACATAATAATCGCTATATACCTGGTCAATATCTAAGGCATCAAATCCGGCGCGGTGGTCAGGATGATCAAATGCCCAATCATCAATGAAATGCACCGAACCCATCACAAAATCCAGAGGAAGCTGATCGATCATTCTCTTTATGCTCTCTTCCCTACCTGGCACAAAGTCTATTTCCAAACCAGCAGCAATGTGAAGGTCTGGTCTTTTCGACGCTTCAATTAGCTTCCAGTCTATTTTTTCCCTGAACTGATCATGTTCAATCAATCCAATGGCCTGAACACCTCTCTGCTGAGCTCGGTCTAAATATTGGTTGAGCCACTCTTCCCTATAATGGTATTCACCGTGGGCAACTACATGCACATGATAATCAACCAGCAATTATAACCCTCCATAAAAGTAGTGCGCGTATTTCATTATTTAAACACTATCGAAGGTCGAAATCAAGCAATTTGATTGCATTGCCAAGTTTCTTATACTAAAATTGAACAATACGAAGGCCTGTAATGCCATATTTAAGGAGGGGTCTAACTTTATGGCTTCAATTATCCCATTTAGAGGATTACGCTATAACCGAGATAAAATCGATGATCTTGCCCATGTGGTAACACCACCATACGATATTATAGACGAGGCTGCTCAAGCCAGATATTATGCCCAACACCCTGCCAACATCATTCGTTTGGAGCTGGGATTAACTTATGCCGAAGACACTGCCAATAATAATCGTTATTCTCGGGCCAATCAATATTTAGAAAAATGGCTTGAAGAAAAAATCCTTATCCCCGAATCCCAGCCATCCTTATACTTATATGAACAGGAGTACTTGGTTAAAGGCCAACCAATGATACGCACTGGTTTGGTGTGTGGTCTTAAGGTGGAGCCATATGAATCCGGTACAACCCTACCTCATGAGGAAACCCTTTCCAAGCCAAAGGCAGATCGCCTGCAATTGATGCGTGCTACGCACAGTAATTTCAGCTCGATATTTGGCCTTTATTCTGACCCAAGCCAGGAAGTAAGCCACTGGATGCGAGAAGCAACTGAAAAGCTTCCACCCGATATCGATATAACCGATGAAGACGGCGAATCACACCGCATCTGGGTAATTCAAAATGCTACTGTTATCCAGCAGGTGGTAGATTTTTTCCATGATAAACAGATATATATCGCTGATGGGCACCACCGTTATGAAACAGCCCTGGAGTTTGCTCAGGAGATGAGAGAACAAAATAAACCAGGGTATGATTATGTACTCACTACCCTGGTCAATGTCTACGATCCCGGCTTAGTGGTATTACCAACTCACCGAGTAGTGGGAAATCTAAGTGATTTGACGGTTAAATCCATTCAAGAGCAGCTCTCTGCTTTATTTGAGGTACGCGAAGTTGGCACCCTGGATGATCTCCCCCAATTGATGGCACAACTAGAGGAGCACAAAAACGACCACGTATTTGGCATGGTAGCTGGCGAACAACTCTATTTTCTTACCTTGAGAGACTGGGAAACTGCAGCGCAGCTTCTGCCATCTGATCGGTCTCAGTCATGGAAATCCCTAGACGTAGCTATACTTGATAATCTTATCCTGGATAACATGCTGGGCATTGGTGAAGCGCAGCGACGCAGCCAGGATAACTTGGCCTACAGCCGTAGCGAGGAGTGGGTGATCGCTCAGATCAAGAATCGTAGTTACCAATTAGGTTTCCTTCTTAACCCTACTCAAGTGCAGGAAATAGTTGATGTGGCCCAGGCTCGGGATAAGATGCCTCAAAAATCCACCTACTTTTACCCGAAATTGATCACAGGGTTAATCATAAACAACTTGGATATATTATAGGATTGAGGGGCGTTTTAACCAGATCTTAATTGGTTCACAATACGCCCCCCGAAAACTCTATGGCTTTTCAATGTGGGCCCGCTATTGAGCGGGCTTTTTCTATGCTATTCCATTTCACGTTCTAAGTCTTAGCTACGAACCATTTTTTATAGCATACATAAATTTTACTTACTCTTATCGGGCCTTTGGTCGGTGTTCATTTTTCGATCATTTTTTATTCTCTGCCTACCAGTAAATCCCTTCCCTTCCCAACTTACCGTTGTTTTCTGCTTATTTATAGCTCTGATATGTTATTCAGGAATATTAATTATAATTTGGGTTTATAGTCTAGATATTTTTAGCCATAATTTTTAGTTTGGCAAAGGATACGATATCACTTATGTCGAAGAAATACTGTTGGAACCGTTGGATAGGAATGTGAATAATTGCACATACGGGGTGTGTAATTAGGTAGGAATTATGAGGGAGGTGAATTAATGGATATTAGGGAAATAATAGCTCGTTATCAAGATAAACCAGGGGGATTGATAGAAGCCTACCATGCCATCCAAGATGAGTTCAATTACCTGCCCCAGGAAGCGATCCGGGAAGCATCCCTTGCTTTTGGCATTTCTGAAGCTCAAGCCTATGGTGTGGCCACCTTCTACTCCTATTTATCTGTGGAAAAAAGGGGGAAGTACATTATTCGTATGTGCGAAAGCGCCCCCTGTCATGTTGCAGGAGCAGATGAACTGCTTAAGGCGCTGGAAAAAACTTTGGGTATTGAGGTAGGACAGACTACTCCCGATGGTAAGTTCACTCTGGAACTAGCAGAGTGTGTTGGCCAATGTCAGGAGACCCCGGTCATTACCATTAACAGTGTGCCCTATACCGACATGTCCCCTGATAAAATATCAGCTGTTTTGGCCCAGTGCACTTAACCAGGAAGGAGGAAGATCATGGCCCAGGAATATCGTATCGTTCTGGCCAATGCTGGTAAAATTGATCCAGCTAGCCTGGACGATTACCTGAACGCTGGTGGGTATAAATCACTGGAAAAGGTTCGCACTATGTCTGCCAAGGAGTTAATCGACTTGGTGCGAAGTTCCAAACTGCGTGGGCGGGGAGGAGCTGGTTTTAACGCCGGTATGAAGTGGGGATTTGTTCCGGAAACTGCTCCGGAAACCTATGTGGTATGTAATTTGGATGAGGGCGAGCCCGGCACTTATAAGGATCGTACCATAGTTGAGGCAGACCCCCATTTACTGTTGGAAGGTATGGCTATTTGTGCTCATGCTATCCGTTCCAAGCAGGGCTACATTTACTGCCGCGGTGAGTATCCTTTCGTAGTTGATCACCTTAATCGTGCCATAGAGCAGGCTAAGCAAAGTGGCCAACTGGGAGACTTTAATATTGAAGTCCGCATGGGCGGGGGTGCCTACGTTTGTGGTGAAGAGACTGCGTTGATCGAATCTATTGAAGGTCACCGAGGTGAACCAAGGTTTAAGCCCCCTTTCCCGGGTGTAGCCGGACTCTGGGGCAAGCCAACGGTAGTCAATAATGTGGAGACCTTTGCGAATCTTCCCGCCATTGTAAAAAATGGTTCGGAATGGTTTGCCAGCATTGGCTCCCCAAACTACCCGGGCACCAAAGTATTCACTTTGACCGGTGATGTAGTCAACCGCCGACCTTTTGAGGTTCCTACTAACACCACTATTCGGGAACTTATATTTGATTTGGGGGGAGGAATTCCTAACGGTAAAGCTTTTAAGGCTGTACAGATAGGCGGGACTTCAGGAGCCTTTATTCCTGAACATCTTCTGGATACTCCTCTGGACTTTGATTCTATGCGTGATGCAGGTATTACGCTAGGAACTGGAGCAGTATTTGTTATGGATGAAACCCGCGATATGGTCGATGTTGTTACCCGCATAGCTAAGTTCTTTGAGCATGAATCATGCGGCAAATGCAACCCTTGCAGGGAGGGCACCTTCCGCAGTTATGAATTGATGAAAAAAATTAAAACAGGGCAGGCTACCCCAAGCGATGTGGAAAATTTATCCACTCTTTCCAAGGTTATGACTAAAGCCTGTTTATGCGGCCTAGGGCAGGCGGCTCCAACTCCAATACTAACTACTTTGGAACATTTTAGCGACGATTATAAGCGGCGATTACTCGCTGCAATTTCATGAAGAAAGGGGGATGAAAATGATCCGCCTTACCATAAATGGCAGAGAAGTTGAGGCTCCACGAGGCAGTACGCTACTTCAGGCCTGTCAACTGAATGGGATCGAAATACCAACTCTGTGCTACGACCCCGACTTAAGGTTGGCTGGCTCCTGCCGTATGTGTATAGTCGAATGCAAAAATCGGCCTTTGTTTCTGGCATCCTGTGTAGCTCCTGCTGAAGAAGGCATGGTGATTGAGACACATAGTGACCAAATCATGCAAGCTCGCAGGGTTATTTTGGAACTGCTGGCAGCTCGCCATGATTTTAGCTGCCAGACCTGTGACAAAAACGGAGACTGTACGTTCCAGGATTACTGCTACGAATACGGTATTAAAGAAAGCAGTTTTGAAGATGGTGGCCGTCGTATATACACTGTTGACGACCCCAATCCATTCCTGGAGAGAGACTATAACAAATGCATTATGTGTACCCGGTGCGTAAGGGCTTGTGAAGAGATTACCGTAGCCCGTGCCATCAATGTCGAGAATCGCGGTCATCACTCCAAAATAGCTGTAGCTTTTGATGGCTATCTGGAAGATTCACCCTGCGTATTCTGCGGACAGTGTGTGATGGTATGTCCAACTGGAGCTCTGACCAGTAAAGTCAGCGCTGGCCAAGGTCGTGCTTTTGAAGTCGACCGAGTGCTTACCACCTGTACTTACTGTGGTACCGGATGCACCCTGGAGCTGAATGTAAAGGATGACCGGGTGGTAGGAGTATCCTCCAACCGTGAAGAAGAATGGAGTCCTGTCAACAAGGGAGCTTTATGCGTTAAGGGACGTTTCGGGTGGGATTTCATTAATTCTCCGGATCGTTTAACCACACCTCTGATTAAGGAAAACGGTGAGTTCCGGGAAGCTTCTTGGGATGAAGCTCTTGACCTGGTAGCCCAAAGGCTGCAGGAAGTAAAGGATCAACATGGCCCCGATTCATTAGCCATGTTTACCTCCGCCCGGGTGACCAACGAAGAAAACTATCTGGCTCAAAAGTTTACCCGCGCGGTGTTAGGAACTAATAACGTTGATCACTGCGCCCGCCTCTGACACTCAGTTACTGTCGCCGGTCTGGGGGCAGCATTTGGTAGCGGAGCCATGACCAACTCTATTGGTGAGTTGGAGAAGGATTCCCGTTGCATATTTGTTATTGGTTCCAATCCTACTGATAATCATCCGGTTATCGGTATGAAGATCAAGAAAAATGTTCTATATAACGGTGCCAAGCTAATTGTAGCCGATGCGCGCTACACTGATTTGGCCTCTATTGCCGATGTTTATTTGCCACATCTGCCCGGAAGTGATGTAGCCCTGTTAAATGCTATGATGAACGTTATTATTGCTGAAGGTCTAGCCGATCAGGCGTTTATCGAAGAGAATACAGAAGGCTACGAGGAAATGGCCAAAGTGGTAAGCAGTTATACCCCTGAGTATGCTGAGACCATTACCGGGGTACCCGCCGATGATATTCGCAAGGCAGCTCGTTTATATGCTCAGTCTGGTCCGGCTGCCATCTGCTATGCCATGGGATTAACTCAGCATAGTACCGGAACCGATAATGTCAAATCGGTTTGTAACCTAGCTATGCTGACAGGCAACTTAGGTCGTCCTGGTACCGGAGTCGATCCTCTGCGTGGTCAGAATAATGTTCAGGGAGCCTGTGACATGGGCGGTTTGCCCAATGTCTATACCGGTTACCAGGCAGTAACCAATGAAGCTGCTCGGGCTAAATTTGAAGAAGCCTGGCAGGTAAAACTGCCTGACCAAAATGGACTGACTCTTACTGAGACCATTAATAAAGCTCACCATGGAGATATAAAAGCTCTGTTTGTACTGGGTGAGAATCCTATGATGAGCGATCCAGATCTTCACCACGTAGAAGCCGCGCTGAAGCATTTGGACTTTTTGGTAGTTGAGGATATATTCCTGACCGAAACTGCTCAACTTGCTGATGTAGTTTTGCCAGGTGCCTGTTTTGCCGAAAAGGACGGTACCTTCAGCAACACGGAACGACGGGTACAGAGAGTACGTAAAGCGGCCAGTGCTCCCGGTCAGGCTCGTCCAGATTGGGAGATCCTTTGCGATTTGGCCACTCGTATGGGCTATCCTATGAGTTATGCTTCCAGTGAGGAGATATTCAAGGAAATCACCAGTCTGACTCCTTCATATGCTGGTATGACTTATGCCCGCCTGGAAGGTAAGGGATTACAGTGGCCCTGTCCAACGATCGAGCATCCCGGCACCCCTTATCTACACAAGGATGGCAAGTTCTCCAGGGGTAAAGGCGCATTCAGCGCCATCGAATACAAGCCCCCCTTCGAACTGCCGGATGAGGAGTATCCTATTGTGCTCACAACCGGACGCTCTCTGTTCCATTACCATACCGGTACCATGACCAGACGTTGCCAGGCTTTGGATGAGCATGTTCCTGAAGCCAAATTGGAAGTTCATCCTGAATTGGCAGATAAATTATCCATTATCGAAGGTGAACGGGTACGCTTGTCGACCCGGAGAGGTAGCATCGAAATAACTGCTCATGTAACTGAAAGAATAGTACCCAACGTTGTATTTATGCCTTTTCATTTTACAGAAGCTGCCGCTAACTGGCTGACCCAATCCGATTTATTGGATCCAGTTGCCAAAATACCGGAATACAAGGTTTCAGCCGCTCGAATCGAAAAGCTCTAAAGGAAACTTTTAGGGGGAAATTCAACTCTAATTGAGAAAGGACGGGAATGAGATGAACTTTATGACTCCTGCAGAAGTAGCAGTAGCAGTATGTAATGCTGGTAAAGCAAAAGCGGAAATGCCTTTATTGAAACTGATAGCCATGGGTATACTGGCTGGTGTTTACATTGGCTTTGGAGCTAACTTGGCTACCAAAGTCGGATCTGCACCTGACGCTGATTCAGCTATAGGCATTTTCCTATTCGGAGCCGTGTTCTCCGTGGGCTTGATGATGGTGGTTATCGCCGGTTCCGAGTTGTTTACCGGCAATAATATGTTCTGTTTTGCTTCGGCTCTAAATGGCCAAGCTTCCTGGGGTGGACTCTTATATAACTGGACAGTAGTATGGTGTGCCAACTTTATCGGTTCTGTTCTACTGGTTTACATCATCTTTGGTGGTATGTATTGGATTGGTGCCGATGGAGCACTGACTGCTATGGGCGTAAAAGCTCTGGCTATTGCCAAAGGTAAGTTGAGCCTGACCTGGGGTTCTGCATTCTTGCGGGCTATCTGCTGTAACTGGCTGGTCTGTCTGGCAGTATGGATGGCATTTGCCGCCAAAGATGTGGTTAGTAAGGTTTTCGCAATCTTCTTCCCCATCATGGCTTTCGTATCCAGTGGATTTGAACATAGTGTAGCCAATATGTTCTTTATCCCCATGGGTATCACCATTGCCAATGCTGCTCCCGAACTGGCCGCCGCTGCTTTGAATATGACTCCTGATCAAATTGCGGCAATGTATAACTATGGCAACTTTTTCACCGCTAACCTGATCCCGGTAACCCTGGGTAACATCGTTGGCGGAGCGTTCTTTGTAGGCGGTTTCTACTACTATATATTCTTAAGAAAATCGGCTGCACCGGCTGCTCAAGAAAAGAAAGCTGCCAACGCCTAAGAT
>DBRE01000020.1 GCA_002305535.1 Syntrophomonas sp. UBA1376 | reverse complement strand
CAAGCATAAATCCTCTTCAAACTATCAAACTAAGTTAGAATGAAAGCGATGGGAGTGATGATCATGTCTAAATCAAAGCATGCCAACCGTTTGCTACAAGAGAAGAGCCCTTATCTCCTACAGCATGCCTATAATCCAGTAGACTGGTATCCCTGGAGTGATGAAGCCTTTGCAAAGGCGCAGGAAGAAGATAAGCCTGTTTTTCTCTCCATCGGTTATTCTACCTGTCACTGGTGTCATGTGATGGAAAGGGAGTCCTTTGAGGATGAGGAAGTAGCGGAGCTTCTCAACCGGGATTATGTTGCTATCAAAGTTGACCGGGAAGAGAGACCGGATATCGATCATATATATATGACGGTTTGTCAGGGCATGACCGGGCATGGGGGATGGCCGCTGACCATTGTTATGACTCCTGATAAAAAGCCCTTTTTTGCAGCTACTTATCTGCCTAAAAACCAGCGTCACGGGCTTTCGGGACTGATGCAGCTACTGCCTCGACTGGCTGACTTATGGCAAAATGAGCGGGCGGCGGTGCTGGAGTCGGGTGAGCAGGTAAGCCGCTGGTTGCAGGAGAACGAGGAGGTCAGTAAAGGTGAATTGACCTGGGCCGATGTGGATCTGGCATATCAGCAATTCAGCCGGGTATTTGATAAAACTTATGGAGGTTTCGGAACGGCTCCCAAGTTTCCTAGCCCACATAACTTATGTTTCCTGTTGCGCTTTCACTATTACACGGGGCAAGCTCCAGCCTTGTCTATGGTAGAAAAGACTCTGGATAGTATGTACCGGGGTGGGATCTACGACCATATCGGTTTTGGCTTTGCCCGGTATTCCACGGATCGGCAATGGCTGGTACCACATTTTGAAAAGATGCTGTATGATAATGCTCTGCTGACTATTGCCTATCTGGAAGCTTGTCAAATAACCAGACGGCCTGAATATGCCCGCATAGCCCGGGAAGTCCTGACCTACGTTTTGGGGAATATGACCTCTGAGGAAGGAGGCTTCTACTCAGCGGAAGATGCTGATTCGGAAGGGGTGGAAGGCAAGTTTTATGTATGGTCACCGGATGAAATCAAGGCCATCCTAGGAGAAGAGCGTGGGACGAAATTCTGTGCTGCTTTCGACATTACGGCTTCAGGTAATTTTGAAGGCCAAAGCATACCCAACTTGATTCAGAAAGCACTGAGTGAGGAAGAACGTTCCCAGTGGGAACTGGAGCGGGCGAGATTATTGGCCTATCGCAATGAACGGATCCATCCCCACAAAGATGATAAAATATTGACTGCCTGGAATGGGCTGATGATAGCTGCTTTGGCTATGGGCTATCGGGTCTTAGGCGAGGTAGCCTATCGGGAAGCGGCGGAAAAAGCTCTGCAGTTTATCCTTACCCAACTGCGTCGACCTGATGGGAGGCTATTGGCCAGGTACCGGGAAGGGGAAGCATCGTATCCGGCTTACTCGGCCGATTACAGTTTCTTGATCTGGGCCTTGATTGAGCTCTATGAAGCGACATACCAAACTCGTTATCTTGATCTAGCCATACAACTGTCACGTGAGCAGATAAAATATTTTTGGGATGAAAATGGCGGAGGAATGTTTTTCTACGGTAGTGATGCGGAGCAACTGTTGACCAGACCCAAAGAGGTTTATGACGGGGCCCTGCCATCGGATAATTCGGTAGCTTTGTATAACTTCTTGCGCCTGTCCCAGCTGACGGGTGATCTGGAATGGGATGAGAAAGCCCGAGTAATAATGACGATCTTTGCTGACACGGTGTCCTCCGGGCCGACTGCGCACTCCTTTTTCCTGTCGGCGATTATGTTTTACTGGCAGCCCAGCCGCGAGGCGGTGATAGCAGGATCCGGCCAGGATGATCAGGTTAGGCAGATGCGAGATTACCTGCAAAAGTCATTTCTTCCGGATACGGTGGTCTTATATAAAGAAGGAAGTGATGAAGAACTGCATCGCCTGGCACCCTTTACTGTAGCTATGACTGTAAAGGAGAGAGGAGCGGCTGCTTATGTCTGTGAAGGTTTTGCCTGCCAGCAGCCAGTAACAAATGTAGATTCTCTGCGGATGATCATGCAGAAAGATGTTAAAGAGAAGACCAGATAAACACCCGAGCACCTACCCACCTTATCAAGATTCTATCTCGACCAACCCCTGCTCCCCCTTGTCATCCTGAGGGAGGCACGACCGAAGGATCTTTCTCGCTGCTTCCAGTAAAAGTTTCCGGGTGCCTTAGAATTTACACGCGCTAAGTGCGCCACGGTGTATGATGCTTTTTGGCGGTATAGGAAACTTTTTTCGGGGGAATATTTGAAAGTAGTTCGGAGTTAGGATATAATCCTAAATGATAATAATTATTATTTGGGAAGTGATCTCATGTCCACCTGGGTGGAAAAGCTATCGGCACGGGGATATAAAATAACCCCTCAGCGACGTATCATCCTGGAAATCCTCGATAATAGTGACCGACACCTGACAGCGGAAGAAATCGGTTTGCAGGTAAAGGAAATAGAACCGAGCATATCATTAGCAACCGTCTATAGAAATTTGAACCTTTTAGTCGAGCTGCAGATGGTCAGCCGTTTGAATATACATGATGGACCGGTGCGCTATGAACTCCATGGAGGACACAACCACCATCTGGTTTGTATGAACTGCGGAGCAGCAGTCAAACTAGGGGTATGTCCTATGCAGGGGGAGGTAAAACGTATTGTGGATGAAACCGGCTTTGAGGTATCCAGCCATCATTTCGAAATTCTGGGTTACTGCCGGGAGTGCAGCCTCAAAAAAGAATTGTCGCCAACAAGTGCTGGTGCGAAAGGGGGAACCGGTGTTGACCAGGAATAAAACGCTTACAACACTGGTTATATTTCTGATGTTCTTATTGGGCATGTCAGGATGTTCATCGACCCAGCCTACCCTGGAACCTAGCCATGATAAGGTGAAAGTTTTTGTCAGCTTGTTGCCGCAAGCCTATTTTGCCGAAAAAGTGGGGGGCGACCATGTCCAGGTTGACGTACTTATTCCTCCAGGAGCAGATCCCCATACTTACGAACCTACTCCCCAGCAGATGAAGGATTTAGCCGAAGCTGATCTATATCTTGCCATAGGCACTATTGAGTTTGAAGAACTATGGATGGGGCGCATCCGTGGAGTGAATCCGGCTATGCCGGTTTTCGATACATCACGAGGGGTAGAGCTCATTGCAGGTGATCCCCACATATGGCTGTCACCGACCCGGGCCAAAGTTCAGGCCCAAAATATCTACACTGCATTAAGTGAAATCGATGCGGCAAATCAGGAGGATTACCAACAAAACCTGCAGTCCTTTCAGGTGGAAATGGATCAATTGCACCAGGACATTATCAAGCAGTTTAAGAACATTAAGCATAAGGAGTTTATGGTTTTTCACCCTGCCTGGAAATATTTTTGTGTAGATTATGGTTTAGAGGAAATAGCTATTGAACAGGATGGCAAAGAACCCACCGCTCAGGAGATGGCGCGATTGATCGACCAGGCGCGCCAAAAAGGCATCCGGGTAATTCTAACATCACCGCAGCATAGTGCCCACGAAGCTGAGGCCATAGCCAGTGATCTGCAAGGGGAGGTTATCAAAATCGATCCTCTGTCCCGCGATTACTCGGCTAATTTACGCCAAGTAACCCAGGAGTTAGCAGCGATCCTGTCCAGGGATTAGTCAGGAGGGTTAGTTTTGAGAAACCTTGACCATGTACCAGCCATTGAAATAAAAGGTCTGCATGTCTCCTTTGATGGTAATACCGTTCTGGAAGACATTAATTTAACGGTTGAGCAAGGCGATTACCTGGGTATCATCGGACCCAATGGAGGCGGCAAGAGTACTCTGCTGCGCAGTTTGCTGGGACTGATCACGCCTGATAGGGGAACCATTAAGATCCTGGGTCATCCGGCAGAAGACAACCATCAGCAGGTGAGTTATGTACCTCAACATACCTTGTTTGATCGGCATTTTCCTATCCGGGTAGGTGAGATGGTTCTGATGGGGCGCTTGGGCAAAAGGAAAGGGCGCTGCTATTCCCGTGAGGATCGGCGTATTGCTGATCAAGCTCTGCAGCGGGTAGGCATGGATCATATTCGGGAAAGGCAGATCGGAGAGCTGTCCGGAGGGGAACGTCAGCGGGTCTTAGTGGCGCGTGCTCTGACCATGGAACCAAGCATCCTGCTGTTAGACGAACCCACTGCCAGCGTTGACCCTGGGTTCCAGGTTACTTTTTATGAACTGCTGGCTGAGTTGAATGAGAGTATGACGATTGTGCTGGTATCTCATGATATTTCAGCCGTGTCTCGCTATGTCAAGAACCTGGCCTGTTTGAATCGCCGTTTATACTACAGCGGTGGTAAGGAAATAACGGCAGATATAGTAGAGGAGATGTACCATTGTCCAGTGGATCTGATCGCTCATGGCATACCCCATCGAGTTTTGCCATCCCATGAGGGGGTGGTGGGCCATTGAGTGAAATACTGCAATATGATTTCATGCGCCATGCCTTAATGGTTGGATTACTGGTAAGTATAGCCTGTGGTGTTGTGGGCACCTATGTGGTAGTGAAAAGGATCGTCTTTATAAGTGGGGGAATATCTCATACTGCTTATGGGGGAGTTGGCTTGGGATATCTGTTAGGGATACCGCCCATGGTGGGTGCTACTGCTTTTACGGTGCTGGCGGCCTTGGCTATGGGGGAAGTAAGTCAGCGAGCCAAACAGAGGGAAGACACTATCATCGGCATAATGTGGGCGGTGGGAATGGCCCTGGGGGTGATCTTCGTGAAGCTATCTCCTGGTTATACTGGAGATCTCATGAGTTATTTATTCGGTAGTATCTTGGCAGTTCCCCTGAGTGATCTATATTTGATCCTGGCCTTGGATGTGGTGATCGTGCTGGTGGTTCTGCTGTTTCACGACCAGTTCACCCTTACTGCTTTTGATGAAGAGTTTGCCCAGGTGATCGGCCTGAAGACCCGCTTTTATAATCAACTTTTACTGGTTCTGATCGCTCTGACGGTAGTAGTTATGATACGGGCGGTAGGTATTATTCTGGTGATTGCCCTCTTAACTATACCATCGGCTACCGCCGCTCTTTTTACGCGAAGCATGACTGGTATGATGGTACTCTCCATGGTGTTGAGCGCTATTTTTACCATGGGAGGGCTCTTTATATCATATATTTTCGATCTACCCTCAGGTGCTACCATTATTCTTCTTTCGGCACTGGGTTTCCTACTAGGAAACTTATTGGCTGACCTGCAAAGCAAATGGGCTGCCAATCGTACTTCGCGGCAGATATCTGAGTCAGTATAATGACCATTTACTGTGATATAATGTAGACAAAACTTTGCATGGAGGTCTAAAAATGGAAACTCGGGAATGTATCAAAACTAGACGCAGCATTCGGCGATTTACTGAACAGCCCATACCTGATGAAGTACTGAACGAACTTTTGGATGCAGTGCGGTGGGCTCCCTCCTGGGCAAATACTCAATGCTGGGAAGTAGTGGTAGTTAAGGATCCGGATACAAGGCAAAAACTGGTTGAAGCACTGGCTCCCAACAATCCCGCTACAAAGGGCGTGGCAGGAGCTCCAGTGAATTTGGTGATGTGTGCGCGGCGTGGTACCTCTGGCTACAAAAAAGGCGAGCTGACCACCAACAGAGGGGATTGGGGCATGTTTGATGTGGGCATAGCTGCCCAGAACCTATGTCTGGCTGCCCATGACCTGGGGCTGGGGACTGTTCACGTAGGCCTTATCAATCACCAGGCTGTAGATGAATTGCTGGGTTTACCTTCGGATGTGGAGAGTCTGGAAATCATTCCGGTGGGCTACCCGGAAAAAGTAGGTAATGCACCTCCTCGTAAGGAGTTATCGGAATTTGTTCATTGGGATAAATACGGGAATAAGTAACAACGATACCAAGGGCCGGCAGGCCCTTTTCTTTATTAATTCATTTCATCCCGACACATACTAAATACCGGGTGGAATCGATGAGGAGTGATTTTAGTGGCGGTCAGTCTATTTGATGTGATTGGGCCTATAATGGTGGGGCCCTCTAGTTCTCATACTGCCGGTGCTGTTCGCTTGGGTAACGTAGCCCGCTCTCTGTGCTCCACTCAACCGCAGCGGGTTGAATTCTATTTACACGGTTCCTTTGCCCAGACCTATCAGGGACATGGTACTGGCCAAGCTCTGGTGGGGGGCATGCTGGGATTTTTGCCGGACGATGAACGTATTCGCGATTCATATCAGCTAGCCGCTCAAAACGGTATGGAATATGCTTTTTTTACTGAAGATCTAGGGGATGTCCACCCTAATAGTGTGCGTATCCTTTCTTTTCTACCAGATGGCAGCAGCAGTGAGATGATTGGTTCTTCTATTGGTGGGGGCAAAATTCTGGTTACCAGGGTCAATGGTATGGCTGTTAAATTCACCGGGCAATATCCTACTCTAATCACTCGTCACCAGGATCAGCCCGGTATGGTAGCTCGTATCAGCGGGCTACTGTCGCAACATGATATTAATATTGCCTTTCTGGAAGTATTTCGTTCAGCGCGGGGTAGTCTGGCTTCTATGGTAATTGAGACTGACCAACCAGTAAGTACAGATATTATGGAGGAGTTGATCGGTCTAGAAGGAGTTCAGGAAGTCCTGCTGGTTGACTGCACCTGTAATTGAGAAAGGAAGTGAATCACATGTATCAATTTCATCGCGGTCAGGATTTGATGGATTTATGTGATCGGCATCATCTGTCTATCCCCGCTGTCATGCTGCAGGCCGAGGCCGAAGAATCGGGATGGGGAGTTGAACAGGTGCGCAGTCGGATCGACGAATTTCTTGTGGTCATGGAAGATTCTATCCAAAAAGGCTTGCAGAGTGAGATCAAATCAGTAAGTGGGCTGATCGGGGGCAATGGCCGCAAACTATACCAGAGAGCTACATCTGGCGGCTTGTGCGGCACGACCGTCCTGCGCGCCGTTAGCTATGCCCTGGCCGTTACCGAAGTCAATGCAGCCATGGGACGTATTGTGGCAGCTCCAACAGGGGGAGCCAGCGGGGTCATCCCCGGTATCATTCTGGCTGTGACCGAGGAGGGCAACAAGCCTCGCCCGCTAGCAGTAGATGCTTTATTGGTGGCCGGAGCGGTAGGCAAGATCATCGCAGCCAATGCCACACTGTCTGGAGCCGAAGGGGGATGTCAGGCGGAGGTAGGATCAGCCTCGGCCATGGGGGCAGCGGCGGCAGTTTATATGGAAGGGGGATCTCCTTCTATGGCACTAAATGCTGCGGCCATGGCCTTAAAAGGACTGCTGGGTTTAGTGTGTGATCCGGTAGCAGGCCTGGTGGAGGTTCCTTGTTCAAAACGTAATGCCATCGGTACAGTCAATGCGTTGATTTGCGCCGAAATGTCTCTGGCTGGTATTGAAAGCGTGATTCCTTTTGATGAAATAGTCGATGCTATGTTTAGGGTAGGTCGTATGATTTCACCAGATCTGCGTGAAACGGCTCGTGGGGGGTGTGCTCTTACTCCAACTGCTCAGGCAATAACTCGGAATATTTTATCCCAGGCCTAATACAATTAAGAAGGCGGGTTTTGTCGAGCTTGTTTTCCCTATGCTACCAATTACTGGCGTAGCCGGGAGAATTAGAGGTCTGTTAATCGTTGGGGAGGTAAGAGCTTTGCCGAGAAAACTGGTCTTTTTTTTAGCCATAGTCCTATTAATGACGAGTGTGGGAATGAGTACTGCTCAGGCTAAACCAAGTGATGACGATCCCAGTCCAATTATCATCGACCGAACTGATTATCCTGTCTTATATCCCAGTACTCCCAACCTACAGGGAGAGGCCGTATGGATGCTGCAGGCCCGGCTGCAGGAATTAGGCTATGATGTGGATCGGAATGGTCAATATAATGCGAATACCTGGGGAGCCGTGAGTATGTACCAGGTTGCTCATGGCTGGGAAGATAATGCCACTGTTACCCAACCAATATGGGAGTCCCTCCTGCAGTCCGAGCAGGATGAACCCTGTGTCACTGAACAAGTCCAAGATGAAACCACCAAAAAAACATTGATAGAGATCGATGTGGCCAAACTCAATCTCACCCTTTATGAAAATGATGAAGTTGTGGTGACCTATCCGGTAGCGGTAGGAAAATCATCTACCCCTACACCCCTGGGCGAATGGAAGATAATTCACAAATCTCTTAACTGGGGAAACGGTTTTGGGACTCGCTGGATGGGATTGAATGTTCCCTGGGGGATATACGGCATCCATGGAACCAATAAACCGGGTTCTATCGGCAGTTATGCTTCCCATGGGTGCATTCGTATGTTCAATCGGGATGTAGAGAAGCTGTATCCCCTAGTACCCTGGGGAACGAAGGTGCGTATCGTAAAAAATGGTCAGATCGTTCCCGAGAACTTTACGCCTCCAGCCAAGATGAAAAAGGGATCGTCCGGTCAGAAAGTAGTTTATGTACAAAGCCGTCTCAAGGAGCGGGGCGTTGTCTTTGATGGTGTCGATGGAAGATTCGGGCCTATGACCGAATTTGCGGTAAAGTATTATCAAGCTTGGCACTGTTTACCGATCAGCGGTGAAATGGATGAGGCCACCTATCGTAGTCTGGGACTGATCAAATAGAAGCCCAAGCAGAGTATAAGCTGCAAGACGGGTGGTCTTTTCTGGCATGTGCGTTGGGGACGATGCCCACATCGTCCCGTTTTTGGGATCAACCAACGTGCTTATAAATCTGTCATCCCGAGGGAGGAACGACCGAAGGATCTTTTCCTTTGGTACTAATGAAGGATGTTCGCCTACGCCTCAGAATGATCCTCAGTCTCAGACCCCCCTAGCCCTCCCGGGGCAACGGAATATTTACCATTTATTTTAAAGGGCTAATAGTTTAGTCATTGGGGGTTATGATACAATTAGGCTACAATTCTATAAGAGGGGCTTGTTGGTATGAGTAAGTCCAACTATAATGAAAGACCTATGCCGGTACCAGGCCAACACCAAACCAGTGCTGTGCAGCATGCAAGCGGTGGTCAGGAAGCAGGTGCCCTAGGAACGGGCTACTTTTCCATCCTGGAGGAACAGGCAGCCCATCAACTGGAAATGACGCACTCCATGGGGCTGAAAACTGTGGTATTGATAACTTCCACAGGTATTGGACAGGGTGATCAGCAGCTTGCCAGTTCACTGATGAGTCAGTTTTTTTCCAATTTGACCCGGATGGAAGAGATGGTAAGGTGTATTTTGTTTGTTAATAGTGGGGTATTGTTAGTAACCGAAGGTTCGGATGTTTTACCTCATTTACATGTACTGCAGGAACGAGGAACAGAAATAATCAGTAGCATTACCTGCCTGGAGCATTACCGATTGACTGATAAAATAAGAATGGGCTCTACAGCAAATTTGTTTACTATAACTGAAAAACTCATGGACAGCCTGCGAGTTATAACTCTCTAATCCTATTTCCCAGACCCAAATCCGAATAATGCTTGCCAATCAGGGAGGATCCCCATGTTTGAACAGGATATTGCACAAATTCAAGATTTGATCGATCACGAGCGTCTGACGGAATTGCGTGAATTATTTGCTCAGTATCCCATACCGGATATTGCTGATATTCTTATGGCTGTGGATCAAAACAACCGGGTGCTGTTGTTTCGTCTGCTTCCCCGGGCTATATCATCGGATGTTTTTTCCTACCTGGAATCTGAGGATCGAAACGAAATCTTAAAAGGCTTGAGCCATGAAGAAACGCGCAACTTATTACTCAACCTTCGCCCTGATGATCGTACCGTTTTGTTTGAAGAATTACCAGGCCGGGTCACCCAAAAACTGCTCAACTTACTGACTCCGGAAGAACTCAAGACAACTCGCTTGCTTTTGGGATATCCCGAAGAGAGCGTAGGTCGCTTAATGACGCCGGATTATGTTGCAGTCAGACCGGAATGGACTATTGGCGAAGCCCTGGATCACATTCGCTTAAAAGGCCGCCATAGCGAGACTCTTAATGTCATCTACGTAACCGACAAATCCTGGAAGCTCCTTGATGCAGTAGAGATTTACCAATTTATTTTAACGGATCCTGAACAGCGGGTAGCTGATTTGATGGGTCATTCAGTAATACATATTTCGGCTTTTGAGGATCGGGAAGAGGCCGTACACGTGATGCTAAGATATGATATTCAAGCTCTGCCGGTGGTTGACTCAGAAGGAGTTTTGCTGGGGGTAGTCACTTTCGATGATGTAATGGATGTTGCTCAATTGGAAGCGACGGAGGACTTCCACAAAGGGGCGGCGGTCACTCCCTTGAAAGGCAGCTACCGGGAGACCGGTATATGGGAATTGTATCGGAAACGCATTGTTTGGTTGCTAGGGTTAGTAGTAGTAAACATATTATCACTGCAATTGATGGCCTACTACCAAGAAATACTGGCATCGACCATTGCCTTGACATTCTTTATCCCCCTTCTGTTAGGAAGTGGGGGCAACACTGGTTCACAGTCTTCTACCATTATGGTGCGTGGGCTAGCTACCGGAGATATTGAAGTTAATGCATGGGCGGCGTCTTTGGGTAAAGAATTGGCAGTAGGCTTGGTTCTGGGACTTACCATGGGTTTAACTGGTATTTTGCTGGGCTCATGGAATGGGGGACTTACCATTGCCCTGATCGTAGGTATCACCATGATGCTTATCGTTATAGTAGCTAATTTAATTGGCGCCTTTCTGCCGTTGCTTCTGACGAAATTGAAACTGGATCCTGCCGTAGCCAGCAATCCTTTGATCACTTCTATTACTGACGTTACGGGCTTAATAATATTCTTTTCAGTATCCCAATGGATCTTAGCTATCGCCCATTAAGCTGAATTTGTTATGCCATCTTGATCCAGTAACATTGAGAAAAGATGGTATACTTTTTTATAACAGAGACTTCAGTGAACGAGGGCAGGAAAATGGATAATTATGACGAAATCATAGTTCAATAGTTCATTTCAATGATTTTAGCTGATCATGGCCTTGTTTGAAGGAGGGTATACTATGGCTGACGAAATTCAATTGGTGGTTTTTGTTCTCCAGCAGGAGGATACCGTCTGTGAGTATGGAGTACCCATTACTCAGGTACAGGAAATAATTCCTATAGCTAAGACAACTAAACTTCCTCAGGCCCCCGATTTTGTTGAAGGAATTATTAATCTGCGTGGCAGGATCATCCCTATAATTGATCTTAAGAAACGTTTTCAGATGGGTGCTTCCGAGCTGACCAGTGATACACGCAGCGTGGTAGTGGAAGTGGCTGGTCAAACAGTGGGTATTATTGTCGATCAGGTCAGCGAGGTTTTAAGACTTCCGTTAGAAAGTATCGAACCTCCCCCGGGAGTAGTTGGGGGTATAAATGCCGAGTATTTGACCGGAGTGGGCAAGCTGGACGATCGTCTCCTGATACTGTTGGATATGGATAGAATTCTTAGCGAGCAGGAACGGGCCGAATTAGCAGGTGTAGGCGAGCTTGAATAGTCTCCAGGCACCCTGAAGCCGCTTCCGGCTTCAGGGTTTTGGTTTTTATGGAGGGTTAATGCGCATAGGTATTGATATTGTGGATATCAGCCGGTTTCAATTAGTGGTTCAACGTACACCGCGTGTACTGCAGCGGGTATTTACTGATCGAGAACGAGATTACTGTATGGCTAAAGGTAACCCTTACCCATCTCTAGCCGCTCGCTTTGCTGCTAAAGAAGCCTTTCGCAAAATACATCCTGATTTGAGCAGGGGAATTCGCTTCCAGGAGGTAGAGGTTAGGGTAGATGAATGGGGCAGACCTGGTTTAGTGCTATGGGGAAATGCCTTGCAAAGCTGGCAGGCATTAGGCTTCATATCCTTGGATCTATCTTTATCCCATAGCCGAGAACAGGCGATTGCCGCCGTAATAGCAAAAGGGGGAGATAAGACCGATGAAAGTGGTACAGGCTGATGAGATGCGTGCCATTGATCGAAAAGCCATAGAAGAATACGGTATTCCGGGTCTGGTCTTGATGGAAAACGCCGGACTCCGAACAGTGGAAATAATCGAAGATATTTTGCCGGGTTTAGCCGATACGCAGGTACTTATACTGGCGGGTAAAGGCAACAATGGCGGAGATGGTTTGGTTATCGCCCGCCACCTGATCAATGGGGGGATCCCGGCTAGCGTTTTTTTGCTGGGCAAGCCAGAACAATTGACCCCGGATGCCCGAGTCAATTACCAGATCTTAGAGCGTATGCAAGCCCCGCTGTATGGGTTGCAGACTGAGGAAGACCTCGATCGATTGACCCTGGCCTTACTAAAGGCCAACTTATTAGTGGATGCTATTTATGGTATAGGTTTCAGGGGGGGCTTAAATGACTTTGAAACTCAGGTGATTCAGCTTATCAACTGGAGTCGGCTGCCGGTAGTGGCGGTAGATATCGCTTCAGGAGTAGAGGCTGATAGCGGACGAGTTCATGGAATAGCGGTTCAAGCTACTCATACGGTCACCTTTGGTTTACCCAAACTGGGCCAACTGCTGGAACCAGGTAGATCTCACACTGGTACGCTGACAGTAGCCGATATTTCATTACCCCGTGATCTGCTAACTGATCCGCAGTTAAAGATCAACCTGATCACCGATGAAATGGTACAGCCCTTTTTATACCCCCGGGCGGCTCAGTCTCACAAGGGTACTTATGGTCATGCTCTGGTAATAGGCGGATCTATTGGTATGACTGGGGCGGTGGCCATGTCTGCTTATGCGGCTTTGCGAGTCGGAGCTGGCTTAGTTACAGCTGCCTTACCAGAATCTTTGCAAGCGGCAGTAGAGCATCAAATGGTGGAAGTTATGACCGTCCCCCTGGCTCAGACAGCTCAGGGATCTATAGCTCGCGAAGCTCTGCCGGCTATTAAAAATCTGTTGGGTACCACTTCCGCATGTGCCATCGGCCCAGGCATGTCACGCTACGGAGAAGCGGCTGCGGTTCTGCAACAGCTATTGGAGTGTTCGGGCATCCCGGTGGTTATTGATGCTGATGGTCTAAACGCTCTCAGTCAGGATATAAATGTACTGAAAGATCGACAGATACCGATAGTACTTACTCCTCATCCTGGTGAAATGGCGCGTCTGACCGGACTAACTATCGAAGAAATACAGGCTGATCGTCTGGCCATAGCCCGTACTTTTGCTCAGCAGTGGGGAGTTACCATAGTGCTGAAAGGCAGCGGTACGGTGGTAGCCTATCCCAACGGAGAAGTCTTTCTCAACTTGAGCGGGAATCCCGGTATGGCTACGGCCGGCAGCGGTGATGTTCTGTGTGGCATGATAACCGGCTTGATCGCTCAAGGACTGCGCCCTCAGGATGCGGCTATGGTAGCTGTTCGCCTGCACGGCTTGACTGGCGATTATGTGGAAAAAACTAAAGGACAGCGAGGGCTGATCGCTGGAGATATAATTCAGGCTTTACCCGAGGTGTTAAGAAACTTTGAATCTGCTTTTAGTTAGTGTAATAATGAAAATGGCCCTAGGCTTAAATAGCCCATAGATGCGAAAGAGGTGAAGAGAATGTTAGCTAAGGATATCATGACCCGTGAGGTTGTAACTGTGAAAGCCCATGACCGGGTCGATGAAGTAGCCCGCCTGCTGGTTGATCATAAAATCAGCGGAATCCCCGTTATAGATGAGGATCGTCATGTAATCGGCATAGTGACTGAGAAAGATCTTATTGTAAAAGCATCCGAATTGAGAGTGCCGTTTTACGTGACACTATTTGACAGTATTATTTTTCTGGAAAACCCCATACGTTTTAAAAATGACTTAAAAAAATACACTGCCGTTAATGTTGAGGATGCCATGACTGAGAAGGTCATCGTAGTTGAAGAAGACACGGAAGTTAGTGATGTGGTCAAATTAATGCAGAATAAGCGCATTAACCGTGTTCCGGTAGTTCGCCAGGGGCAACTGGTAGGCATCATCACACGCAATGATGTGATCAAATCGATGGTAAAGGGCAATGGATAATATTCGACCGACCTGGGCAGAAATAGACTTAGCAGTTATTCAGCGTAATTTTACCCAGATAAAAAGCAAAGCAGGTAAAGCTCGGGTAATGGCCGTCGTAAAAGCTGATGCTTATGGTCACGGCATGCGTGCAGTTGCTGAAGTATGTGCCCAAAATGGAGTTGACTTTTTCGGAGTAGCTACGGTAGAGGAAGCTTTGGAATTAGAGGAATATGGGTATAACATACCTATACTGGTTCTGGGGCATGTGCCGGTAACTTGTGCGCGAGATATAGTTCAATATGGTATCAGAGCGACAGTTTTTAACGAAGAACTTGCTCAAGCCGTGGCTAGAGAAGCCGGCCGTCAGGGCCTTCCAGGATATATCCATATAAAAATGGATACCGGTATGGGCCGACTGGGCTTCAGCCCAGAACCCAAGGCACTGGAAAGTATTAGCCGGATCAATGGATTGCCCGGTCTTATATTGGAGGGAATTTATACTCATTTTGCAGCAGCTGATGAGGCTGATAAGGAATACACCTATAGGCAGCTTGATCAGTTTAACGATTGGATAACCCAGCTGGAAAAGTGTGGTATCAGTATTCCCATCAAACACTGTTCCAATAGTGCGGGCTTGATAGACCTTCCGGAGGTCGCTGGTCTGGACATGATCAGAGCCGGGATCATTCTCTATGGACTATATCCTTCCCCAGAGGTCAATAGAGAGTCGTTCCCCCTTACACCGGCAATGCGCTTAAAAAGCCGAATTGCATTTATTAAGACACTAGAATCAGGGCATACGATCAGTTATGGCCGCACTTATCAATGTTGTCAGGTTACCCGGGTAGCTACTGTCCCGATTGGATATGCGGATGGATACAGCCGCAGACTCTCCAATCAGGTATGGGGCATGGTACGAGGACAGAAAGCACCTCAAATTGGAACGATTTGCATGGATCACTGCATGTTTGATGTCACTCATATAGAAGGGGTACAGGAAGGAGACGAAATACTGCTGTTTGGCCGCGCCAAGGATGGAATAATGGCAGATGATCTAGCTGATATTATGGGTACTATAAACTACGAAATAGTATGTGCAATTAGTAACAGAGTACCCCGGTTATATCGTTAATATCGGACTTGATGCAAATTCTGGATTTGCTAGCAGGCGAGCATATCTCTATAATGTAAATATCGGGTAGATAACTTTTGCATATTTTTCTGGAGGTGCTCGCTTTGCCAGCCTCAAAACGCATAATCATCACTGTTCCCGAAAACTTATTAGCGGAAATGGACAATGTTACCGCCATTGAATCCAAAAATCGCAGTGAAATAGTCCGCGAAGCAATTCGATTCTATTTAAGGGAGCGCAAAAGAACCTTGATAGTGGAGCAGATGAAAAAGGGTTATATAGAAATGGCTGAAATAAATTTACATCTGGCTTGTGAACATTTTGGAGTGGAGGATGAAGCGCTGGTTAACTGCATAGAAAAATTGTTGGAGTGATCTCGCATGGTTAAAAGAGGTGAGATTTATTTTGCTCAGTTAAACCCAGTGATTGGATCGGAGCAAGGTGGGATCCGGCCGGTTCTCATTGTTCAAAATGATATCGGCAACCAGTATAGTCCGACCACCATCATACTAGCGATAACCTCACAAATCAATAAAGCCAAACTACCTACACACATCGAACTAAAGGCTGCGGATTACGGTTTGGAAAGGGATTCAGTTATACTGGCTGAACAGGTTAGAACTATCGATAAAAGCCGGTTAAAACAGCGTATTGCCGTATTAAAGCTGGAGACCATGCAGCGTGTTGACCAAGCTTTAGCAATCAGTCTGGGTCTCCATGAGGTGTAGGTACATAAAATGTTTTACTATGGAATAAGATAGGAAACAGGTCCAAGGGGGCCTGTTTTTTTATCCATGGACATGGTGGGGGGGTAAAATATGCGATCTATTATAGGGATCACCGGGAACTATGACGGGGAAGAGCGCAGTTTTTGGGTGCGTGACTATTATGTCCAATCACTGGAAGAAGTCGGCGTTACTGCTCTGGTTCTGCCACCGACCCAGGCGACTGATATAATTAATAACTATCTGCAGATATGCGATGGTCTGCTTTTTTCCGGGGGAGGCGATGTAGATCCTGTACACTGGGGCGAGAACGCTCGTCGGGGACTGGGGTCGATCAATCCGCTGCGGGATGCTTTCGAATTAGAACTGGCGCGCCAGGCCTTGAAAGCCGATGTGCCGGTCTTAGGTATCTGCCGGGGGTGTCAGGTCTTGAATGTTGCTGCCGGCGGCAGTCTACTGCAGGATATCCAATCTCATCTACTTCACGACCAAAATGCCCCCAGAGATTACCCGATTCATGCTATAGTTGTGGAAAAGGGTAGCCTCCTGCAGAAGGTTTTAGACTGCCAAGAAATTAGGGTAAATAGTTTTCACCACCAGGCGGTTAAGGATCCGGGGCGGGGCTTTAAGATATGTGCCAGGGCTCCCGATGGAGTGATAGAGGCTATTGAGAGTACCAAACACCATTGGGTGTTAGGAGTGCAATGGCACCCTGAATGTATGACCGATGAATTTTCCCAGCGCCTTTTTTATGCTCTGGCCAAGGCCAGCCAATAGGGCAGGGCAAGTTGGGTATGTTTTCAGATCACCGAAAAAGTAATATGTCATTGCTATGAAAATAGCTCTCGCTGTGTCATCGCGAGCGAAGCGCGGCGATCTCTACCATCATCTACGGTTTGAGCTTAGAGATTGCCACGCCCCCTACGGGGGCTCGCAACATCAATAGTGAGCGATAGCGAACATCAGTAGTGCCGGAACGGCCAATGACAGTCTTAAGGAAGTTTTCATTCATCGTGGCCTGATCGACAGGTGAGAATTCTGAGGTAGCCGAGGAATATTTACTGGTGGCAGAGGGAAAGATCCTTCGGTCGTTCCTCCCTCAGGATGACAATTAAAAAGGTTGTCTATGAGGATAATTTATCAGGGCATACCCATAGGGCACAGGCGGGCAAAACAGGAATTTTACTTTAGTCTTCAACCGTTTCCAAGTGCAGAAAGAAAGGATGATAGATGATGCTAGTGATCACTGGCAGCAAGATCATGACTATGGGACCAGAAGGTACCCTTCATAACAAGCATATTATAGTAGAAGGAGACTCCATTACAGCCATAAACGAAGCGGACATTATTCCGGCAAATGCTCAGCACCTGGACGCTGGCGATGGATATATACTACCGGGCTTTATTGATGCTCATACCCATATCGGCCTGGATGAGGAAATCTACCGGGTAGAAGGTGATGATGTCAACGAGACTACTGATCCGATAACCCCTCAACTGCAAGCGGTGGACGGCATCCACTTCCGTGATTTGGCTTTTCAGGATGCTCTGCGCGGCGGCATAACCCGGACGATGTCTATGCCGGGCAGTGCCAATGTTATCGGAGGTCAGGCAGTTTTCTTGAAAACATGGGCGGATCGCATGAGTGATATGGTATATAGAAATCCCTGGGGCTTAAAAGCTGCTCTGGGAGAAAACCCGAAACGGGTATATGGGGAACAGCAAAAGAAGACTCCTCGTACCCGTATGGCCAGTGCCAGCCTCTTAAGGGAAGCTTTCTATAAAGCCGCCCGCAATCTGGAGAAAGACACTTTGGATCCGGAAATTGAATATAAACAGATGCCTATCTTTAAGGTACTTAGAAAAGAAATGCCATTGCTGCTGCATGCCCACCGCACCGATGATATGCTGACTGCCTTACGTATCAAGGATGAATTTGATTTCGATATGATCATTCAGCATGCTACCGAGGGTGCCCGCATAACTGATGAACTGGTCAAACGCAATGTGCCAGTTTTCATCGGTCCTCTTTTGGTCAACCGGGCCAAAGTGGAAATGCAGGATGTGGCCTTTAAAAATGCTCGTTTGCTAAAAGAAAGGGGAGTTACTTTCAGTCTTATCAGCGACCATCCTGTAGTTCCCATAGAACATCTGCGTATATCGGCAGCTTTGATGGTCAGGGCAGGTCTGGATGAAAATACCGCTTTGAAAGCCCTCACTCTACATCCGGCGCAGGCCCTGAAGGTTTCCGATGAACTGGGCTCGATCGAAGTTGGCAAGCGGGCTGATTTAGTGGCATTCGATGGTCATCCTCTTGATTACCGCTCTTCAGTAAAATGGGTGGTAGTGGATGGACAGATCTGGCATAATAGCGGTGAACACTAATTTCATATGGATGGACAGGAAACATGAGGTAGTCACCATCCGGTAATCTGCACAATAGGATAGGGTGAAAGGGGGAAAGGAGACGTGAACAGAGGGGATACATTTACTCTTTATATGGACGGAGTAGCTCTAACGGTATGCGTGTTAGGATTCTATAATGAGGAGTACAGTGGCGAAGAGATGGTTATCCTGGCCATGGTCAGTCAGGAAAACTTGGTTCATGTACCCCTGGAAGATATACAGACTCTGTTTCCCCAGCGTAAGTATGTGAATTAACTCTTTGCAATTGCAGCCTAGATAGAGCGCAGGATAGGAGTGTCCCCTATTTTGCGCTTTAATTTTTTATAGCTTATCTTCTTCCTCATCCAATTCACTATCAATATCTTTTTGTCTTTTATTATTCAGATAATGAATGATCGAAAAGCCTAAGAATGCAGCAGCTGTTGCACATATAAACGTAACTGCACTAGTAAGGAGCCAGATACTTGGAGTAGCATTATCTCCGTAGCGGGCATAATTGGCTATTCCTGTTATTATACAGATAGTTGCACCACAAACCAGACTATTTATTAAGACAATTTTGATTCCGATGTTTTTCCTGCTGTACAAATTGTTTCCTGATGTTATGTTCCTGATCAACAGATAACAGCAGGCTCCAAAAAAGCAGATAAATTCCGCCGCATAGTGGCTAAAAGACACATTGAATACAAACTGCTGCACCAATATAGCGATCATGAGTGCCAATAGCAGCAAGGTGCAGGTTTCACTGGCTATTTTCCGTTTTTGTGCTACAGTTCGCTCATCCTGAATTAATTCTCTCATGGTGTCTCCTCCCAAAATAACTCATCTAAGGTTTTGCCCAGTGCTTTGCATATGGCAATGCAAAGTTTTAAAGAAGGGTTATACTTTCCCGCTTCGATCAATCCTATGGTTTGGCGTGTGACCCCTACCACCTGGGCTAGATCCTCTTGTTTCATATCCCGTTCAATACGGGCTATTTTCATCTTTATGTTTTTCATAGGCAACCTCCACATTGCATATAATAACATATAAATTACATTATGTAAAATATATATTGCATGAACTAGAGACGACAAAAGAAACTTGGGGTGTCCTCCCCAAGTTTATAGCAAAAGGGCTTATTTTTATTGCCTAGAAAAACACATAGATTGACCTTACCTAAACGATCTATTGTTTGAGGAACGCAAATCTTACTCGTTTACATCTGGGCACTACCTATATAAATAGGTACTCATTTTAGTACCTTATATGAGGCTAGGGGATGAAATTTAGACGTTTGGCTTCAAACAATAATTCATCTCTAAAATCAGGATGGGCTATCTTAACCATTTCCTTGACCCGGGTGCGTAAGTTCTGACCTTTAAGATTGGCCACCCCATATTCAGTTACTACATACTGCACATCGGTTCGGGAGACAGTCGTGAAAATACCGTTGGTCAAGACGGGTTTGATTTTAGATTGCACCTTGCCTTCCTTGTCTGTATAAGTTGAATAAAGAGTCAAGAATGATTTGCCGCCCTTGGAACGCCAGGCACCCTGAACAAAGTCCAATTGACCACCGGTTCCAGAACGTTGGGCAAAGGAAATGGACTCCGAGGCGCATTGACCGGTTAAATCTACTTCCAGAGTACCATTAACGGAAATCATTTTATCATTTTTTCCAATGATGTAGGGATCATTAACGAAGCGGGTGGTGTGCATTTCCACTAGAGGGTTATCATCTATAAAGTCATACAACTTCTGAGAACCAAGGGCAAAGGTGGCTATCCATTTATAAGGCATGAAGCTTTTCTTGGCGCTGGTGATTACTCCGGCATAATATAAATCGACCATACTGTCAGCTAGCATTTCTGAGTGGACACTCAGATCCTTTTTTTCCATGAGGAATTTGGCTACTGCATTAGGCATGCCACCAATACCTATTTGAATACAGGAGCCGTCTTCGACCATGTCGGCGATATATCTTCCGATCAATTCATCTTTTTCATTAACCGGAATCTCAGGCAGTTGAACTAAGGGAATGGTGTTCTCTACTAAGCAATCAACTTCGCTGATATGGATCTGGTTAGTGCCATGAGTGCGGGGCATGTTTTCATTAACTTCCAGGACTATATGGCGAATACCTGGGTTTTTAGCTGTCTCCCAGCCCCAGTCACAGTTGGTGCCGGTACTGAAAAAGCCATGTTTATCCATGGGTGCTACCACCATGCCAACAATGTCACACCGACGGCATCTGTTGACCATATCCACCGATTCGCCCAGTCTTACCGGAGTATAGGTAAATAGGCCTTTACCCACAAAATCTCTTACTACCGGGCCTACAAAACCGCTGTCAATTACCACCCTGCCCACTAAGTCGGGATGGTATAGGTCAAACCATCTCACATCGACTCCACTGACAAAATTAATATCGACCAGGTTTTCTTCCTTCTTAATTCTTTCGGCAACGGCATTGATAAGGGCTAGAGGCTGCCCGTTTGATAATGGAGAAACCACCATATCACCATTTTTGACCAGCTTGGCGGCTTCCTCCGGAGTGGTTAACTTTTGCTTATACATTTCTTTCCATCTTTGCATTATCAAACTCCTCCTTACTATTTGATCTACAAAGGAATCCCACAAATCACCTCCTTTTAATGACCACTAGGAAATCTCCGAGTTAATAAATAGAAAATTCGAAATATTACAACATCTTAATTATATAACAAGATGTGATAAATGTTAATAATATACAGACCATGGACTGGGCGGATTTGGTCGTGGGGTTTTGTACCATGGTATGCTTCTAGTAGGGCATAATATACTGTCTAAATGAAGAAAGAGAGCGGAACTTGGCCGGTTTTTTCCGTGCGATACCGGGTGACAGCTCCAGACCGCCGAAGAAGTCCAAGGCTTACGTCCAAGTTTTTGAAAATTCCATTGTTACCGTTAAGAAAAACACTCGCTTCTGGCGCCGTCCCATAGCCATTATTTACATCAAGGTAAAAAGGAAAGGCGGTCGAATCTTGATCAATAGGCCACATTTAGAAAAAAATTAGAGGTGATGCTATTGATCAAGAGGTTTTGCCAAGTGGTCGCAGTGATGATTCTGGTGTTCTTCCCGGTTACATATATGGCTCAGGCCGCCAGCACCGTAAACATAAGCATAGACGGGAAAGACCGCCAACTGAATCCACCGGCTCAAATAGTCAATGACCGAACTATGGTTCCACTGCGTTTTATCGTGGAAGATTCGGCTTTGCAGGGGCAGGTCTATTGGGATCAGAGCCAGCAGAAAGTAGCCCTGGACTGCCGAGGCCATTACATTGAATTATTCATTGGTAGTAAACAAGCCCGGGTAGATGAAAAGGATCACACCTTGGATGCTCCCCCTTTCCTTTACCAGGATCGGACTTATGTGCCGCTGCGTTTCCTAACGGAAAACTTGGGTGCCCAGGTCACCTGGAATTCATTACAACGAAGGGTGAATATTCAGTTTGACCAAGTTCAGCCCCGGGTATTTGCCTATTACTACTACAGTCCCTGGGTGGAATTGGAACAGAATGCCCACCTGTTCACCGACATAGCTTTCCGTTGGTTTGAAACCAATAGCAAGGGCGAGCTTAATTACGAGTATAAAGCCGACTATGCCAAAACCTTAGCCTGGGCAAGATCTAAAGGAATACGCACCCATGCCAGCGTAGTTTTGATGGGCAGTGATCCCTTGCATACCCTTTTATCCAATGCTACCAATCGCTCCCGACTTATCAATGCCCTGGTTCAAGAGGTGCGAAACAGTGGTTATGATGGGGTGAATATTGATTTTGAGCTAATGTCTGCCAATGATGCTGACAACTTTACTACCTTCTTAAGAGAATTAAAACAAGCTCTGGGCACGGATAAAGAACTGTCGGTAGCAGTGTTCGGCCGTACCGGTAAAGAGAAATGGGCGACTCCCTACCAGTATGATAAGATCGGAGCAATCGCCGATAGTGTTGTAGTTATGGCCTATGACTACCATTACTCGACTTCTGCTTCAGGACCAATCGCTCCTCTGTGGTGGGTCAAAGAGGTTGCCCAATACATGAGCAAGGTTATGCCGGCGGAAAAGGTGTTGATGGGCATGGCTACTTATGGATATGATTGGCCTCAGAGCGCCAAGGCAACATCAGTGACCGCCCCGAAACTGATTCAACTCCAGAGCAAATACCAGGTACTAAATCACTGGGATGAAGCCAGCTACAGTCCTTATTACACTTACTGGGATGAAAAAGGACGCCAGCATGAAGTGTGGCTGGAGAATCAGCAGAGTCTGACTGCCAAATGGAAAGTGGTAGATGAACACCAGCTGGGAGGAGTCTCCTTCTGGCGCATTGGCACCGGTTTTACTGATTTGTACAAAGTCCTGGAGGAACAGCAGTAGTCATCTTTAGGGGGCAATCTGGACTGCTAAGATCGATATCGACCTGATGGTCATCTTGGTTAGGGAAACTTGATAAGATTTACTCAGCCAACCGTCTAAAAAAAGAGGTGAAGACGGTTGGTTTCTTTTTCTAGGCATGAATCGCCAACTTCATACCGGTTGAGATATAATATTAATCATGAAATAGCCGAATTGTTCCTGACAGACTGTCAGGTTATAAAAGAGGCCGGAGGGGAGAAAATGTCTACAGAACAACCGGGTTTATTTGCTGGTTTGGAACCGGAACCAGAATCGTCAGCATTACCTGAGGCGGTTGAGTTCACTCCTGCTATAGTGACTGAACCATTTCTAGCCGGTGTTGATCTGCCATCCAGTTTTCCAGAGGTTAGCGATCATCAGCAGCTGACTGAAATAGCTCTTAAGTGTGATCGCTGCCATTTGCGGGCCACCTGTAAGCAGGTGGTGTTTGCCGATGGTCCTCCCACCTCGCGAATAATGTTTATTGGGGAAGGCCCAGGGAAAGATGAGGATATACAGGGACGTCCTTTTGTAGGCCGAGCTGGTCAACTGTTAGACAAAATACTGGTATCGGCCAGTTTCAAGCGGGAAGAGGTCTATATCACCAATGTGGTCAAGTGCCGACCTCCGGAAAACCGTTTGCCCAACCCCAATGAGGTCAGTCTGTGCCGCAATTATTTGGAGGCCCAGATCCGCATCATCCGCCCGGCTATCATTGTCTGTCTCGGTTCTTTGGCCAGTCAGGTAGTGATTGACCCCAAGGCCCGTATCACTAAAATCAGAGGGCAGTGGTTGCAAAGACAGGGAACCAAGATCATAGCTACTTTTCATCCAGCTGCTTTGCTGCGCAATGAAGGATATAAACGTCCCACCTGGGAGGACTTTAAGAAGATTCGCGATGAATATCAGCGTTTGTAGGAGTGATTGAGTAAGTGCAGCGATGTATACCCCGCGAAGCAGATATGATAAGATTGGGGATGTCCTTAGCCGCCCTATTAAAAGGCGATGAAATAATATACCTGCAAGGTGAGTTGGGAGCTGGCAAGACCACCCTGGTTCGCGGCATATTGAAAGGATTAGGTTATGCCGGCCGGGTAACCAGCCCCACCTTCACTCTGATGAACATGTATTCGTCCCAGCCGCCGGTCTATCATTTTGATTTCTACCGGTTAGCTGGAGGAGATCTGGATGATCTGGGCCTGGAAGACTATCTGGGCAAAGACGGTATTACTATCATTGAATGGCCGGAAATCGGCCTCCAGGATCTCCCCCAGGAGGCTTTGGTAATAAACATCGACCTAGTTGATGGTGATTATGAACGCGAGAGAATAGTCTCCATCAAGGCATCTGGGTCTCATTATAGGGAGCTTTTAGAGGAGCTGACCGATCATGTACATACTGGCGATTGACAGTGCTACTCCGGTAGCCGGAGTAGCTTTGCTGCGAGACGAAAGTTTGATAGTAGAAACCTTTGCCAACATAGGCTTGACCCATTCAGAAACCTTGATGCCCATGGTGGATAGGGTTTTGAAGGATGCTGGACTCCCAGTGGGGCAGTTGCATGCCATCGCAGTCACTATCGGACCTGGTTCTTTTACGGGTTTGCGCATTGGTTTGGCAGCAGCCAAAGGACTGGCTCTGGCTGCTGATAAGCCTTTGATCGGGATATCTACTCTGGAGGCCTTGGCCCACAACCTCAGCTACAGTTCGCTACTGGTGGGTACGATTCTGGATGCTCGCAAAGGAGAGGTCTATGGAGCCTGTTTTGATGCATCCCAGGCCTATCCGCGGCGCTTGGGAGAAGAAATGGCCTGTTCGCCGGAAGACTTTTGCCGGGAGGTTGACCATTGGCTTGACGAAACGGGCCGATCTGGCTTAGTTTTGCTAGGAGATGGTTTTATCACCTACCGACAAAAATTTACGGATTACTGGGGAGATAAGCTGCAACTCATGCCTCCCCATCAGCAATTGCCCCGGGCTGCGTCCCTAGGAAGTCTGGCCAGGTTGAAGGCCTTACAAAATGATTATTCGGATAGGTTGTTGCTTAAACCTGCTTATATACGTCTGTCGGAGGCACAAAATCGCTTGGGAGTAGGAGAATTGTAATGGCAATTTCCAATTACTTGGTACGCAGAATGACCGAAAGTGATGTGGATGAGGTGATGGCTATAGAACAGCAGGCTTTCACCCTGCCTTGGTCCAAGCAGTCCTACCTGGGAGAGTTGAGAAACCAATTTGCTACTTATCTGGTCTGTGATCGGGAAGCTCAGTTAGTTGGCTATGTGGGTATCTGGGTGGTTTTCGAAGAAGCCCACATTACCAATGTGGCCGTAGACCCTAAGTGGCGCGGCCAAGGATTAGGCAGAGTTTTGATGGAGGAAGCCGAGAAGATCGCCCGGCAGAAGAAAGCCTTGCGCATCCTGTTGGAGGTACGTCCTTCCAATTATGTGGCCTTAGCCCTATATGAGAGTATGGGCTATATGGAAACCGGCCGCCGCCCAGCCTACTACACAGATAATTGCGAAGATGCCATTATAATGACCAAATTATTGTTTTAGGGGATGCACTATGACTGTCAATATTCTAGGGATAGAGACCTCCTGCGATGAGACGGCGGCTGCCGTAGTACAAAACGGGCGGCATATCTTGTCCAATATAGTTAATTCACAAATCGATATTCATCGCCCTTTTGGAGGAGTAGTTCCAGAAGTAGCCTCCCGCAAGCATGTGGAAAACATCGGCCTGGTAGTTGAAAAGGCTATAGCTGAGAGCGGATTGGCCTATGCTGATTTAGATGCAGTAGCTGTCACCAATCGACCCGGGTTAATAGGAGCTTTGCTGGTAGGACTCTCCTTTGCCAAAGCTTTTGCTTATGGTATAAATAAACCACTTATCACGGTCAATCATCTCAACGGACATATATATGCTAATCTGTTAGAACATCCGCACCTGGAGTTTCCTGCTATTTGCTTGGTGGTCTCCGGGGGGCATACCAGTCTGTTATTGATGCAAAGCGAAAGTGATTATCAGCTTGTCGGCGCTACCCTGGATGATGCTGCTGGTGAAGCCTTTGACAAGGTAGCGCGCTTCTTAGGATTGGGTTATCCTGGTGGCCCGGCTATTCAAAAAACGGCTGAATCAGGTCAGGCTGGTCATTACAATCTCCCCCGGGTCTTTTTGAATCGCCCCGAGTTGGAGTTTAGCTTCAGCGGCTTAAAAACAGCGGTTATGAATGAATGGCGCAAAGCTCAACAAAGGGGCGAGGCAAATGTGGAGGATATGGCTGCCGAATTTCAAGCAGCTTTGATAGAAATTTTGGTGGGCAAAACCATGCAGGCGGCGGAACAGTACCAAGCGCGCAGCATTATCATGGCAGGTGGTGTGGCTGCTAATGGCCCACTGCGAGAATTGATGACCAGGCGAGGACAGGAAATGGGACTGCCAGTTTATTATCCCTCCCTGTCCTTATGTACCGATAATGCAGTAATGATCGCAGCTGCAGCTTATCCTAAGTTTGTTCAGGGACGTTTTGCGCCTTTGCATGTTAATGCACAGGCAAGCCTATAGTCCCTGTGAAAAATAACTGTGGATAATGTGGATAAGTCTGTTGATAATTACCATTCCACCACTTCACAAGGTTGAGCATAATCAAATGAGTCCCGGGTTTAAAAAAGAGGCCGAGAAATCAAACTAAGGAAGCTGTGGATAACCACTAAGTGAGGAGGAACCAAGGTGTACCCAGTGTTATTTGAGTTAGGTAGTCTGAAAATATATTCCTGGGGATTTATGTTGGCCATAGCCGTTCTGATCGCTATCTGGGGAATAGGACGCTTATTCGACCAAGAAGGCTATGACAAAGATGCCGTATTCGAGATGATAATCCTCATGGTCATCTGTGGATTGATTGGGGCTCATGCCGCCTACATTATAGTTTACCAATGGGATGCATTTCTGGCGAACCCCATGATGTTTTTCTCCATCAGGAACGGCATTGAAGGGATGATATGGTATGGAGGCTTTCTAGGCGGAGCCATACCTTTTATCATCTATCTGTACAAAAAAAGAATGGCTTTCTGGAAGGTAGCTGATATGTTCGCACCTTTTGTGGCTCTAGGCTATGCACTGGTACGCATCGGTTGCTTTTTGCGGGGTTGCTGTTATGGGGAAATCACCAACTCAATATGTGGCGTGGTTTTTCCAGCAGTTGATGAATTTGTTCGTCACCCTACCCAACTATACAGTTCTTTGCTGAACTTTATACTGTTTGCCTTTTTGATATGGTTTTACCCACGCCGCACCTTTTCGGGACAGGTGTTCTTGCTCTATTTGATAGGCTACAGTATTTATCGGTTTGTAGTGGAATTCTTCCGGGAGACGGTGATCTTCTATGGAGCGTTTTCTCTGGGACAGGTTTATACGCTGGGATTACTGGTGGTGGCTCTCCTGTTATATTTCTGGCAACGCTCCCGTTCTTCCCGCTATTGGTTCTAAAGCAGGCAGGAGTTGATGGACGTGCAAGAAATTTTGGCTAGGAAGAAACAGCTTAGGACGGAAATGAAACATCGACGTGATCAGATGGCGGCGGCCGAGGTTCAGCATTGTAGCCAGCAGATTAGGCAACGGGTCGAGGAACTGAATCCCATGCAGGAAGCTCAAAACATCATGGCCTTTGCCAGTATCAATAATGAAGTCGATTTAATGCCATTGATGGAAAAGTGGCGCCAACAGGGGCGTACCATTCTTCTGCCCCGAGTAGAAGCCCAGGGCAAATTAGTGGCCGTGGAATGGACAGGGTGGGAGGATATCCAGGCAGGTCCTTTTGGGATCCGTGAGCCGCTAGGAAAAGCCTTTGATCCCCGGCTCATTGAGGCGGTTCTGGTACCGGGATTGGTTTTCGATTACAAAGGCTATCGGATCGGTTATGGCAAAGGATATTATGATCGTTTCCTACCTCATCTCAGCGACTCAGCCTTCATCTGTGGAGTATGCTATGAATTTCAGGTAGTTGAGAATATTTTTCCTCACCAGCATGATATTCCTATGCACTGGATAGTGACCGATCACTCTGAGTTGGTCATCAGCTGGGATTATTTCTGATATAAAAGGGTCAGGACTCATTAAGACCTGACCCCCAAATTTTGGTCTATGCCTGATCGGAAGTGTTATGGCTCGTATCAACACCAGCTTCTTTCAGGGAGGCAAATACACCGGCCAGACCGGCCAAGTCGCTCGGAATGATCAGTTTGGTAGCCTGACCTTCCGCCAAATCCTTGATGGCTTCCAAAGATTTTAAGGCCAGGACCTTGTTGTCGGCTTGGGCGTCCTTGATCATGACCAGGCTGTCCGCAAAAGCTTTCTGAACCGAGAGAATGGCCTGAGCCTCACCTTCTGCCTGTAAGATCTGGGCTTGACGATGTCCTTCCGCCTCCCGGATAGCTGCTTCCCGAACCGCTTCCGCATTTAAGATCGCCGCCTGCTTAAGCCCTTCTGCTTCAAGAATAGCTGCTGTCTTCTGACCTTCAGCTCTCAGTATGGCTTCACGTTTTTCTCGCTCAGCCCGCATCTGTTTTTCCATGGCATTCTGGATATCCTGGGGCGGGATGATATTTCTGAGTTCTACCCGGTTTACTTTGATGCCCCATTTGTCCGTGGCTTCATCCAGGATGGCGCGCAGCTTTGTGTTGACCAGATCGCGTGAGGTCAGGGTCTCATCTAATTCCAGGTCACCTACAATGTTACGTAAGGTAGTGGCAGTAAGGTTTTCAATGGCTACGATCGCATTGGAAATCTCATAGGAAAACTTGAACGGGTCGGTTACCTGGTAATAGACCACCGTATCGATCATCATGGTCACGTTGTCTTTGGTTATGACCGGTTGGGGAGGAAAGTCTACTACCTGTTCCCGCATGTCGATAATGTAACGAAACCGGTCTATGAAGGGGATAATAACATTGATGCCCTGTTCCGCTGTCTTATGATATTTCCCTAATCTCTCCACCACACCAACGGTAGCCTGTTTGATGATCTTTATGGAGGAAACGGCAATTATAATTACAAACAGAACCAGGATCATATTGACAAACACACTCAACAATCAGCTTCACTCCTTTTCTAATCTGAGGCCTTCTTTACAATCAGCTTGACCCCATCGATACCCATCACTTCGACACGGGTATTCTCTTCCAATTCTTCCTCAGCAACAGCTGTCCATATTTCACCATTAACTTTCACCTGCCCGAACTGCATGGGAACAATACTGGTCAAAGTGATGCCGTGCTGTCCGATAAGGGCTTTTACATTACTCACCTTATCATTTGACTTAACGAACTTTACTACCAGGGGGCGGGTGAAAATAATCAACAACAAAGTTNNAGTTAATAAAGCAAAGACAAGCAGCTGTATTTCCAAGGCAGGTAATAGGCCGAATTGAACCAGTAAGGCTACTATTACTCCTGCTATGGCTAACCATAGAAACCAAAAACCAACTGTAAATATTTCGATGGCACCACAGATAATGGCCACCAGAATCCACTCCAGGAAGGTCATTTAACTAGCCTCCTCTCCTGTAATTAATTTATGGATTGATCAGTCTAATCATACCACACCTTTTTGGCCGGTAGAGCCCTCTATGGGGGAGCTGAGTACCGAAAATAAATGTAATTATTTGTTGAAATGGCTCTGGGTGGTGTATAATTTGGCATACAGGACAAGTTCATCACTCCGATTTCAAAAGCCTAAGGCTGTGGCTAAGGCTGTTGGAACGAAGGGTGTGCCGGGAAACTGGTGCGCCTCCCGTTTGGAAAGGAGTACACCTGCATAACACCCTTCTTTCCAGGGGTGTTTTAGTGTTTTTGAGGAGGGAAAAACATGTCTAATAACGATCAGATCGTTAAAAAAATTCGTGAAGTTGCTACTGATGGAAAGATCACCTGTACTGATGCCCGTAAACTGGCGGAGGAACTCAAGGTCGATCCTAGTGAGATCGGCAGACTATGTGACGAAGAGAAAGTGAAAATAATGGGTTGCGAACTGGGGTGCTTTTAAGCTGCCGATCAATGTGATCGCCCGGGGGAAGGGGAAAAACTGTGGTGGATTCTTTTGGCCGTAAAATAAACTATATGCGTATCTCGGTAACGGATCGTTGTAATTTGCGTTGCCGATATTGCATGCCGGAAGAAGGCGTTCAAAATCTGGGGCATGGCAAAATTCTTAGCCTGGAAGATTTAGCTCGTCTGGCTCGCGTAGCAGCGCAGGTAGGAATCAGCAAGATACGCCTGACTGGTGGAGAACCGCTGGTGAGAAAAAATATTACCGGATTAGTGGCGTGTTTAGCTGATATCGACGGTATCGATGATATTGCTATGACTACCAATGGATTGCTTTTTCCAGCTCTAGCCCAAGACCTAAAAGATGCTGGCTTGAAACGTATAAATATTAGTATGGATACCTTGAAAGAAGAACGATTTGAGTATATAACCCGGCGCGGAGACTTATCCTCGGTTCGCGAAGCGGTTTTTAAGGCCCTGGAATTAGAGATGAATCCGGTTAAGATCAATGTAGTGGTAATTCGTGGATTTAATGACGATGAGATCGTTGATTTTGCTCGATTGGCCTATGACCATCCTCTGCATATACGCTTTATCGAATTTATGCCGGTAGGAGATTTACTGTTTTGGGAACCGCAAAGAATGATGAACAGTGATGAGATCAGAATGGTTCTGCAAAATGATTATGAGTTAACTCCGCAAAAGGCGATAGAAGGAAACGGACCGGCGCGTTACTATAAAATATCTGGTGGGGCAGGTTCCATCGGCTTTATCAGTCCGATGAGCCATCAGTTTTGTTCAGAATGTAACCGAATACGCCTCACAGCCGATGGCAAACTAAGAGGCTGTCTGTATGAAAAACAGGAAGTCGATTTAAAGGAGGCTTTGGAAAGAGAAGCTTCTGATGAAGAACTACGGGAACTATTCTGGCGTGCCATCAAAAGTAAACCAGCCCGTCACAATATGGATTCCGGATGGGGACAGCAAAACTTGCGCAAGATGTATCAAATCGGGGGTTAAGTATGGATTTTACACATATCAATGAGGAAGGCCGAGCCCGTATGGTCGATGTTACCGGCAAAGCCGACAGCGAAAGAGTAGCCGAAGCAAGGGCAGTTGTAAAGATGCAGCCTGAGACATTGCAGGTGATTCGCAGTGGAGGAGTGAAAAAAGGAGATGTGTTAGCGGTTGCTCAGGTAGCGGGCATCATGGCCGCCAAACAGACTGCCTCACTTATTCCCATGTGCCATCCACTAATGCTTACCTCGGTTGATATCAGCTTCGATTTGGATCAGGCTGATGATCGCATTATAATAAGTGCGCGGGTCAAGACTACCGGCAAGACCGGGGTGGAAATGGAGGCTATGACAGCAGCTGCCACCGCTGCACTGACTATTTACGATATGGCCAAAGCCATTGATCGCTGGATGGTCATAGCCGAGGTCTGCCTGGTTGAAAAGAGCGGCGGCAAAAGCGGGCACGTCAAGCGCTCAGACATAGGATAGCACTCCTGAGTGAAGGTAAGGTGATTTGATGTATAAGATTGGAATAATAATACTAAGTGATAAGGGAGCCCGAGGTGAACGGGAGGATCTGAGCGGCCAGCAAATACGAGAATCCTTAGGCCCAGCTTATCAGGTGGAATATTATCAAATAATTCCAGATGAAAAGGAACTAATCATCGAACATCTTCAACAGGCCTGTGACCAATTATCTTTGGATCTCCTGCTAACTTCGGGAGGAACCGGTTTTTCACTGCGGGATGTTACTCCCGAGGCTACCCGGGCAGTTATTGAGAGAGAAGTGCCGGGCATACCGGAAGCGATGCGTTATCATGGTCTACAGAACACCCCCAAGGCTATGTTGTCTCGGGCTACGGCTGGCATACGAGGAAAAACCCTGATCATCAACCTGCCTGGAAGTGTAAAAGGAGTGCGGGAATCACTGGAGGCGATCAAGCCTGCTCTTGACCATGGTTTGGATATTTTGATCGGTTCAGCAGCCGAATGCGGACAAGGCTAACTAAAATTTTGTGAATTTTAGAGGTATAAAAAGAAAAGCCAAGAACCATACTATAAATCGATAATATTAGGCAGATTCAGGTGCATTTGTAGATTGAAACCAGCTGATCTCTTGCCTATATTTATTAAAGGAATGTTAGCACTCGCACTTACTGAGTGCTAATAATAAAAAACAACTTATTATTATAAAAAGGGGGTATACCTTTGAGGATTCAACCTTTGGGAGACCGTTTGGTGGTAAAAGTTGCGGAAGTAACTGAAGAGAAGACCAAGAGTGGCCTGTACGTACCTGATACCGCCAAAGAGAAGCCTCAAGAAGCAGAAGTGTTAGCAGTAGGGCCCGGAGCTCGCGATGAGAAGGGTGAAAGGATCCCTATGGATATCAAAGTCGGCGATAAAGTGATATTCTCCAAGTACTCCGGCACCGAGATCAAAGTGGATGGCGAAGAATATCTGATTCTTTCAGAAGGTCATGTCCTGGCCATCTTAAATTAAGGGAAATAAGGGAGGTACATAGATGATTTCCAAAGAGATCAAATTTGGTGAAGAAGCAAGAAGATCCTTGGAAAGAGGAGTAGACCAACTGGCTAATACAGTCAAGGTGACCCTCGGACCAAAGGGTCGTAATGTGGTATTAGACCGCAAATTTGGTTCCCCTACCATCACCAATGATGGTGTTACTATTGCCCGTGATATTGATCTGGAAGATCCCTGGGAGAACCTGGGCTGCCAGTTGGTTAAAGAAGTTGCTACCAAGACTAATGATGTAGCTGGTGATGGAACCACCACCGCTACCGTTCTGGCCCAGGCCATGATCAAGGAAGGCTTAAAAAATGTAGCTGCTGGTGCCAATCCCATGATCATGAGAAGAGGTATTGAAAAAGCTGTCCATGCTATCGTTGATGAAATAAAAGCTATCAGTCAACCGGTGGAGAGCAAAGAAGCTATTGCCCAGGTAGCATCTATTTCAGCTGATGATACCGAAATCGGAGATTTGATTGCGGATGCCATGGAAAAGGTCGGCAAAGATGGCGTTATCACCGTTGAAGAATCTCAGTCCGTGGGAACTTCTCTGGAAGTTGTGGAAGGCATGAGCTTCGATCGTGGTTACATTTCTCCTTACATGGTTACCAATACAGAGAAAATGGAAGCTGTACTGGACGAACCCTACATTCTCATTAGCGATAAAAAGCTGACCTCCATTCAGGAAATCCTGCCCGTGCTGGAGAAAGTTGTCCAGACCGGCAAACCCATGCTCATCATTGCGGAAGAGATCGAGGGAGAAGCCCTGGCCACTATAGTGCTTAACAAACTGCGCGGTACCTTTAACGCAGTAGCTGTAAAAGCCCCTGCTTTTGGCGAGCGTCGTAAAGCCATGTTAGAAGACATCGCAATCCTTACCAAGGGTCAGGTTGCCTCTGAAGATCTGGGAGTAAAACTGGAAAATGTGACCCTGGAGATGCTGGGTAAAGCTCACCAGGTAGTAGTTAAAAAAGAAGAAACCATTATTATAGATGGTGCCGGTGCAGAAGAAGACATCAAAGACCGCATCAACAACATCAAGCGTCAACTGGAAGAGACCGATTCTGAATATGACCGGGAAAAACTGCAGGAACGCATGGCTAAACTGGCCGGCGGGGTCGCTGTGATCCAGGTTGGTGCTGCTACCGAGACCGAACTAAAAGAAAAGAAACACCGCATAGAAGATGCTCTGGCAGCAACCAAGGCTGGAGTTGAAGAAGGTATGGTGCCGGGCGGCGGCGCTGCTCTGATCCACGCTATGGGTGCAGTTGATAAACTCCAGGCTGAAGGTGACGAACTGACCGGTATCAGATTGGTCAAGAAAGCCCTGGAAGAACCGCTCCGCCAGATTGCCAACAATGCTGGTGTCGAAGGTTCCGTAGTAGTCGAAAAAGTTAAAGAATCTGCCAAAGGTATTGGCTACAATGCTTTGACCAATGTATATGAAGATATGATCAAGGCTGGAATTATCGACCCGGCCAAGGTCGCTCGCTCTGCTGTTCAGAATGCAGCCTCCATTGCTGCCATGGTGTTAACTACTGAAGCGGTTGTGACCGAGCTGCCTAAGGAAGATCCTATGAAGGCTATGGGCGGTGGCGGTATGCCGCCGATGATGTAAACAGTAGTATAGCTATAAATAAAAAGCGCCATCGCAAGATGGTGCTTTTTATTGAATGCTAAAAGACTCCCTGGTGACTGACCGGGGAGTCTTGAGCTTTTAAAGGTCGTAATATAATTCAAACTCCAGGGGATGGGGTTGATCCAGTACGCGGCGGGATTCCTTACGCTTGGCGTCGATCCAGATATTGATCAGGAGTTGGGGGAAGACCCCTCCTGCCAGCAAGAATTCATGATCCTTTTCCAGGGCATCCAGGGCTTCGTCCAGAGTCCGGGGAAGGGTTTTGATTTTGGCCTGCTCTTCGGAGGGGAGATTATAGAGATTAACGTCATAAGGACCAAATCCTTCTGCCGTAGGATCGATTTTATTCTGGATCCCATCTAAGCCGGCCATGAGCATAGCCGAATAGGCCAGATAGGGATTGCAAGTCGCGTCAGAGGAACGGAATTCAAAGCGTTTTTGTTCCGGAGATTTGGCATAAGCGGGAATCCTAATGACCGCACTGCGGTTAGCGGTAGCAAAACAGACGCTCACTGGGGCTTCATAGCCGGGAACCAAACGCTTATAGGAATTGGTGCTGGGGTTGGTAAAGGCCAGCAGTGCCGGGGCATGTTTCAAGAGACCGCCAATAAAGTAGAGGGCAGTCTGACTGAGTCCTGAGTAGCCTTTCTCATCATAGAAAAGCGCTCGACCTTTTTTGAACAAGTGCATGTGGACATGCATACCATTACCGGCTTCGCCATAGAGAGGTTTGGGCATGAAAGTAGCTGTTTTGCCTTCTTCAAAAGCCAGGTTTTTGATAAGATACTTTGTCAGCATGGTCTTATCAGCCATTTCCCGCATTCCGCCGAATTCAACTTCAATTTCGATTTGGCCAGGCCCGCCTACCTCATGATGGTGGTATTTGACCGGAATACTATTAGCCTCCATCAACAGGCATATACGAGAGCGTAGATCGTAGAGGATATCATGGGGTGGAGTAATATGATAGCCGCCTTTTAGAGGAATTTTGTAACCTAGGTTGTGGAATTCGCTCTCTCCACTGTTCCAAATAGCCTGCTCAGCATCGATGGAGAAACCGCTTTGGTGTGGCAAGCACTGGTAATTTATATGGTCAAAAACGTGAAACTCAAATTCGGGGCTGATCCGAAATTCGTCGGCTATTTGGGTATCCTGCATATATTTTTCAGCCTTATTGGCAATGGTGCGTGGATATTGGTCAAACTGATAATTATGAGGCTCAGCAATGACATACACATCGCCAATCATACTGAGGGTGGGAACTTCGGTAAAGGGATCATGGACAGCAGTGGTAACATCGGGTACAAAAACCATGTCGCTTTTCTCAACAGGTGCGTAGCCATAATTAGATCCATCAAAACCTATTCCATATTTCAGGGTGTCTAGGTTGAACCGTTTAGCCGGTATGGTCAAATGACGCCATCTACCTAGCAGGTCGACCATCTTAAAATCAATCATCTCGATCTTTTCACGTTGGCAATACTGAATCACTTCATCATGAGTCTTAAACAACTGTCTGATCTCCTTTGTCTTATACAAATACGTGCAAATTATAGCAGATGCAGCCCATGGGGTAAAGTATTTTGGATCATGTA
>DBRE01000107.1:2944-29261 GCA_002305535.1 Syntrophomonas sp. UBA1376 | reverse complement strand
CCGAGAAGACTTCGGGCCAGTCTTGTGCTACTTGGGACCAGATATGGGGATATTCTCTTTCCAGCAGTCTGCCCCAGCCGAAAATATCAGCTTGATAGTCCTGAGCTTTGCCAATCGCCTTTTTTATATCTTGCTCTATCTGATCCGCGCTCAGTTGCTCCATGAGGCTGAAGGTCTCCAAATCCAGCAGGGTTTTGGAGGAAGTCTGATCGTAAAAATTGCCGTCAGCAGTTATTTGTACCATCATGCGCAGTTCCCCCTCTTTCCATACGGGTTTCATGGTAGCCTGGGAGGAAATCAATTCGATAGTGATATGGCGGTTTTCATCACCGGGAGCGGGGACAACCAGTAACCCTCCGCGGATTCTTTCCGAACTTAAAAAGCGAAATCCTCGGCTTTCGGCTTCATTCAATTCCCCTGCCCATTCTGTACCGCGAAAAACAGCAGTACCCTCAATGGTCAGGAACTTTTTGCCGTGATCTGAAATAATCCTGACTTGGGGTATAACTGGATCGATTCCTGGAGTAGCCACATTATAAAGAAAGTCTGCCAGGGTAACCGGTTTATAAATACCCACCTGATCCTCCTGGTTTTCCAAAATATAACGAATAGCAACTGCTGAAAAGGGCTCCAGAGGTGTTTCTACCTGTAATACTTCCTGAGGAGCTGCTCCCCGGGTCAGAACCAGCAAAGAGCTGGCCCGGANNATTAGGATTGCGGGAGAGGAAATCGATAATATCGCTTAAACCCTGCTGGGCCAGGTTTTCGCCTAGCAGCAGAGTGTTGGCATGAAACCATCGGGGCAGACGGGGCAGGGTCAGGTTCATACGCCGGGCGGCTTCGGTCAAGGTTTGACCACGCTCATTGAGGACGATAAATTGGGGACCTTCCTGAGATGCGGCCTGTTCTGCGGTGGCCACTTTAGCCAACTGCACTGATACAATATAATCTCCATCGTCCCAATCAGCAGCTACGCCCGTGGCAATAGCGGTTTGTTCCACTTCTACCCCCTGACATCCGCAAAGACAGACAGACAGGATAAGCGCGATCAAAAGAAGCTGAATAAACAGCCCACGCTTCACTCCTGTCCCTCCTTTGATCCCTGGCGGGCCTGATTCTCCATGCCTTCCATATAGGGACGCTGGTTGGCCAAATACCAGGGCCTGCGCACAATAATGTCACTAAGCTGAGCCCAGTTAAAGGGGGCCAGAGGAGATAGATAGGGCAAACCCAGTGAGGACAGAGAAGCCATTCTGATCAGCATGAGAATAAGGACGATCATTATACCCATAAATCCCAGAGCGGCAGCCGCAATCAAGAAAACAAAACGGGCAATACGAATAATTAAGGCAGCATTATAATTAGGAGCTACGAAAGAAGCGATACCGGTGAAGGCTACAATGACCACCATGGGTGTAGATACCAGTCCGGCTTGAACAGCCGCATCACCAATGATAAGTGCGCCTACGATACTGACAGCAGGGCCCACTGCCCGGGGCAGACGCAGTCCCGCCTCCCGCAGGAGTTCGAAGGTAGCTTCCATCAGAAAAGCTTCCACAAATATGGGAAAGGGCACTCCCTGACGAGTAGCGGCAATAGTAAGATAAAGGGCGGTAGGGATCATTTCCTGGTGATAGGTAGTAACCGCTACATATATGGAAGGCAGCAGCAAGGCCATCAGAAAGGCGATGAAACGTCCCATCCGATAAAGAGATGCCGGAATAAAAGGCGTATAATAATCTTCGGAAGCTATCCAAAACTGAGGAAAAGATATGGGCAATATCATAGCCGTAGGTGAGCCATCTACCAATATGGCCATCCGCCCTTCTAACAGATGGCCGCATACCCGATCCGGTTTTTCAGTATTTTCTACCTGGGTAAAGATCGTAACTCGAGTATCGGCAATAAACGAATTTAGGTACTCACTATCCAGCACCGCATCAGTATCGATAGAGCTTAAGCGAGAGCGCACCTCATTTACCAGGTTAGGTGGGGTTATGCCGCTTACATAACATAAGACTACATCCGTCTTGGTGACTCTGCCGATAACATAACTTTCCATCTTCAGGTTGACTGACTTAACGCGTCGGCGAATCATGGCTGTGTTAAAGCGCAGGGTCTCTGTAAAGGCTTCTTTGGGGCCGAATACCACTACTTCATTCTCGGGCCTTTCTACTCCTCGGCTTTGCCAGGAACGGGTTCCGGCAACCAGGGCCTCTTTTATGCCATCGATAAGAAAGACGGTATCTCCCGAACTGATATGATGGCAGATGCTGTTGTAGTCTTTTACCGTTTTCAGGTCGGCCATAGTCAGTATGCGATAGCGTACATTTTTCAGCACATCATCGTGCAGGCCGCCATTCTGACTGCACAACATATCCATCTCCAGCATAAGGGGTTTTAACAAATTGATCTCTACTTCCTGCCGATCCACCAGACCATCGAAGTAGAGTAGCATGCCATTTATAGGTGGATTGCTGCCGAACTGAAAAGGTTTTATGACGATATCGGAGCAATTCTGCAGGATAGTCTCCAGATTAGCTTGATCAGTTGTCAAGATACCGGTGATATCTTGATCTATCAATTTATGGGGATCAGAAGCATTGTCCGAGGCGGACTTGCCACTCAGATAGCGCATGAAGATCTCCTTACAGCAGTATTTTCACTTTAGTTTGCTCTGGGGCAGCCTGCCTTATGCAGGTTCTGGCTGTTAATCCATATTTTGCACGGGTATAGATTTCGCAGACTGATTGCTGGTTGATGCAAATAGTATTCGTAAGAACATTAGAAATGGGATAAAGAATAGAACTACTCCATAAAGAAAGGGGATTATTATATTGGATAAGATGTGTACTTCCAGAATATTTTCTGCCATGGCTATGGCGAAGACTCCTAATATTAACGCCGTCGGCGCGGTTAGAAAACGGTAGCTACTCAGGCGCAGAGCCTGCTGCAGACTTAGCAAACTAATAAACCAGGTACCGGTGGTAGTAGCGAACATTCCTAAGATCCAGACGCCTATAAATATGATATCGATGTTTTGGATAAACTGAGCGATGTCAATATTCCGTATTATTGTAAAGGTGGGGAAAGACAAGATTTGAGCAGTGGAAGCGCCAAAAATGAGGATGGAGAGCATCACAGTTAAGGTGAGCAGAAACACATAAGTCAGCAAAGCTCCTATTACAGCCCGGCGCATCCCCTGCCAATCATTTGCCAGTTTCCCCAGTACCAGAATAATAAAACCCCGGGAAAGGATTATGGAAGTAGAGGCGGTAGCAATACCCAGCTCCTTTAGGTCTATATTGCTTATGGGAAGCAGGTTTTCCGGGTTTAATGGCTGAATACATCCCAAGGCCAGAATAAGCAGGGTCAAAGGCAAACCTAATACTGCTATTATTTCAAAGGTTCTCACAAAGGTTTGTACGCCGGATTTTAAGGCGGAAAAGCACACCACCAGCAAAATCACTATATATACGCTAATGGGTGTTCCTGGCAGAACATTGGTTTCCACAAATTCCACAAAGAGACGGATACCAAAAGCCGCAATACCCAATTCCATTACAAAGTAAAAGATCTGCAGCAACCGCCCCGCTACTGAGCCGAAATGCTCTTCTAGCATAGCCGGAAAGGGAGTCTGACTGCGATGGATGATAAACATGTACATGGCATATATCAACAGACCAAAGGGTAGCGCTAAAAGCACCGCTATCCAGGCATTATTGCCGAGAGCCTCTAACTGCCGCTTGGGTACTTCCAAAAAAGCAATGGGAATAGTCATTACGATCAAGGTGGCCCAAATCTGAAAGGAACTAATACGTTGCATCAAAGCCTCCACAATTCTTACATTTGTTTTCCAGATTAGTCTGGCCATTAATAGGAAAACTATTACTGGAGTAACGGTTTTCTGGTTTTGGCCCTTAAAAGAATTGCACATTTTGTCAGCCAACCTGGACGAGGGATGCAGTTTTCCTAAGGGGACAAACCAATTGATATCCCGCCAATAAGGAAAGAAATTATTTTATGGGTTGCCCATGGTAAAAAGTGAATAAAAGGGGATTTTGAGTTATATACTATCACTGAAAGGTTTTCAAGTTCTTCAAAAAAGGAGGGATAATGTAAATTGAAAGCAACAGGTATAGTTCGCCGGATTGACGACCTGGGCAGGGTTGTGATTCCTAAGGAGATTCGTAGAACGCTACGCATTCGCGAGGGTGACCCTCTGGAAATTTTTGTTGATCGTGAAGGAGAAGTTATCTTAAAGAAATATTCTCCCATTGGTGAACTGGGAGATTTCGCTAAAGAATATGCGGACTCGCTCAATGAGACCATCGGTCATATTTCGATGATAGCGGATCGAGATGTTATCATCGCTGTTGCCGGCGCCAACAAAAGAGAATTCCTCAGCAAATCCATAGGCAAAGCTGTGGAAAGGGCCCTGGAAGAACGTACCACCCTAATAATGAATAATCTGGAAGCTCCTGATGATGAGAATCAGCATGTGATTCAAAACGACGACCGGGAGTACACCATCAAAGCCCAGGTAATAGCTCCCATTATCACCCAGGGAGACCCTATCGGCGCTGTGATAATCGTAACCAAGGAAGCTAATGTGACCCTAGGCGACATGGAAGTCAAGCTGGCCGAAACCGCTGCCGGCTTCCTAGCCAAGCAAATGGAACAATAGCTGTTCGTATAGATGCAGTCAGAACACTCGCTACTCTGGCAGACGCCAGTGGAGTCAATAAAGGCAGAACCTACCTTGCATATTAGAGCGGCCCCGCGCCGCTCTTTTTGGGCGCAAGCACAGCGAAACAGGGGACGGTTCTCGGTTTCGCCAAGGACCGTCCCCTGACTTGAGGCGACTGCTGAAAAAGTATTGTGTCATTCTGAGGCGTAGCCGAAGAATCTTTACTGATGCCAGGGGTAAAGATCCTTCGGTCGTTCCTCCCTCAGGATGACAACGTCCCCTGTTTCTAACTGCGCGTTCTGTAGGGAACGGCCCGTGTGCCGTTCCGTCATCATGTCCCTTATGGCCAAGCGGCTTGTTTAGAACGTGTCTTAACTTGTGCTTGCGTATCCACGGATTGAGGATAGTTGTGGTATAATATACCTCACGGAAATCGGGGAGGAAGTTAATGGACAACAGGCAGAGTTTTCTGAAGGGGGCTGTAGTCCTGAGTGTAGCCGGAGCCATCAGCAAGGTTCTGGGCGCCCTATACCGCATACCCCTAGCCCGTCTGATCGGCGGAGAGGGCATGGGCCTATATCAAATGGCCTATCCCATTTATACCACCATCCTATCTTTAGCTACCGCCGGAGTACCGGTGGCTATTTCCGTACTGGTGTCCCGTAAAGAGACCCAAGGATTCACCGGTGACAGCCGCAAGATATTTCGTGTTTCTTTAATAATGCTTTTCATCTTCGGCATTTTATTGAGCCTAGCTGTAATGCAGGGAGCTCGATTTATAGCCGATCACGTTCTGCACGAACCTCGGGCTTACTATCCCATCCTGGCTGTAGCCCCAGCAATTTTCTTTGCGGGAATAATGTCAGTATTCCGAGGCTATTTTCAGGGCTACCAATCCATGATCCCTACCGCTGTTTCCCAGGTCTTAGAACAGCTCTTTCGGGTAACAGCCGTTGTTATACTGGCGGTCATGCTATTTCCACGGGGTTTGGAGTATGCGGCCGCAGGTGCCACCTTCGGGGCAGTAGTCGGCGGGGTGGTAGGACTCATTGTTTTATTTATCTTCTACCTGCGCTTTCGTAAGGAACAGGCTAAAAAAGACATCACCCTGGAATACAGCGGCACCAGTTCCTGGGAACTGGCCCGGGAAGTGATAAGGCTAGCCGTGCCGGTATCCTTTGGGGCGGTAGTCTTGCCCCTGGTGCAGATGTTGGATGCTATCATAGTACCCGGGCGTCTGATGGCCATCGGCTACACCACTTCTCAGGCCACTGCTCTGTATGGGCAGCTAGCCGGTATGGCAGCGGTGCTGATCAGTCTCCCCACCATTTTCACCATTGCCATTTCCACTAGTCTGGTACCGGCCGTGAGCCAAGCTTTGGCTCAAAATGACCGGGGCCTGTTGAATTCCCGCATAAACTACGGGCTGCGGGCGGGCATGCTTATTTCCTTGCCCTGTGCTGCGGGGCTTTATATATTGGCTTTCCCCATTAGCGATCTTCTCTATGCCGCTCCTGAGGCTGGAATTCCTTTGGAACCGCTGGCTTTTTCCTGTATAACCTTGGCCGCTTTCCAACTCTCCAGTGCCGGCCTCCAGGGCATTGGCAGGCCGGAAATAGCCATGCGCCATCTACTGGTCACCGGAGTTCTGAAAGTGATCTTCAACTATACTCTAACCGCCATTCCCATGTGGAATATACGCGGAGCCGCTATTGGAACCGTCTTGGCCTTTACCATTGGTTCGCTGCTCAATATATATTATTTGAAGCGCCTTACCAAGGTAACCTATGAAGTCGGGCGTTTGCTCAAATTAACACTGGTGACCGTGTTTATGAGCATCGCCGTAAAATACTCCTATATGTATTTGGTGGGTATCGATATCCACTCCCACCTGGCCACAATAATAGCTATCACCTTGGGGGTAGGCGTTTACGGGCTGACCCTGTTCCTGATCAAGGAACTGGATATAAATATGCTGAAGAACATCATAAAAGATGTCAAATAGGCGGTAGGGGGACGCGCAAGCTAGGATGCTTTTTTAGACCCCAGGAAAACGGGACGATGTGGGCATCGTCCCCTACGGACGCCAGGAGGAAGCGAAAGGCCTCCTAGTTCGTGCGGAGGCACCCCACCCTGGGGCAACCAGAGAAAGGAATAGGATATGGAAACAGGATCAAAAGCGATAGAAGACCTTATAGTCGTAATGGACAAACTGTTGAGTCCTCAGGGCTGTCCCTGGGATCGGGAACAGACCCATCAATCACTGACTCGCTATCTTATTGAAGAATGCTATGAAGTCCTGGAGGCCATCAAGGAGCAGGATATGGATAAACTGCGGGAGGAGTTAGGCGATGTGCTCTTGCAGGTGGTCTTTCACGCTGCCTTGGCCCAGCGAGCTGGTTATTTTAGCTTTGCTGATGTAGCTCGCACCGTGGAGCAGAAAATGATCCGCCGTCATCCTCATGTATTTGGCGATATGAACTTAAAAACCAGTGATGATGTCATGGATCACTGGGAAGGCTTTAAGAAACAGGAAGGTAAAACCAGAGTCTTGGAAGGTATACCGAATATGCTGCCCGCGCTCATGAGAGCGGAAAAACTGCAGTATAAGGCATCCCAGGTCGGTTTTGACTGGCCGCAATTAGAAGGAGCACTGGACAAGCTCAAAGAAGAAGCGGATGAACTGGCTCAGGCCCAGGGAGCCGAAATAACCGAGGAGATGGGGGATCTTTTGTTTGCCCTGGTAAATGTGGCCCGCTTCAAAGAAGTAGAACCGGAAGATGCTTTGCAGAAGAGCAATGATAAATTTGTGCGCCGTTTCAATTACGTGGAGGATGCCATAAAAGCATCTGGACGCACCTGGCAGGAGGTAAGCCTGGAAGAAATGGATCATTACTGGGATGAAGCCAAGGAAAAAGGCCTGTAAATATGCGGATAAGGGCTTGGATTCCCATAAGTTTGTCCGAAAAAAAAGGAATATCTTGAAAGACAGCGAATAACCCATAATATGCCAAGTAAACTATGGCCAAAGGAGGGATAGATACTTGAATAAGACCGATTTGATTAATGAAGTGGCGGTGAAGACCGGTATGACCAAGAAAGACACCGAAAAGGTGGTCAATGCCTTTTTCGACACCGTGCAAGGAACCTTAAAAACAGGGGAGAAGGTTCAGCTGATTGGATTCGGAACTTTTGAGGTTCGGCAGAGACAAGGCCGCAAAGGACGCAATCCCCAGACCGGACAGGAGATCAGTATACCTGCCACCAAGGTTCCAGCTTTTAAGGCGGGCAAAGCCTTGAAGGACGCTCTCTAGAAAAATGCGTCTGGACAAGTTCCTAAAAGTATCCCGCATCATCAAGCGGCGGACGGTAGCCAAAGACTTCGCAGAACATGATCGGGTTCTAGTGAACGGTAGAGTTGCCAAGCCCTCTACTGAGATAAAAAAAGGCGACCGTCTTACTATCCAGGTAGGCCATCGCACCACTGTCTATGAGGTATTAGACATCAAGGACAATGTGCCGGCCAGTGACGCCAAAAACCTATATCGAGTAATCGAGTAATCGAGTAAAATTATCGCCCTGCAGGTACAGGGCGATATTGTTTTTTCTGAACCAGCCTGCAGGCATACCTGGACATTCCTCTGCATAAGTATAGAAGGTAAATGTTGAGATCAAAGGGGTTTGTCCCCAGATGGGAGGCGAATGCCGTGTCGGATCACTCACTTAGACTTGTTAATCGCAATCACATGGAATTGACCGGGGTGGTGAATGTCAATACCTTTGATGAACAGGAGATCGTTCTGGAGACCCAACAAGGCTTTTTAGGTATTGCCGGCCAGCAGTTGCATATCACCTTGTTGAACCTGGATGAAGGTAAAGTAGCGGTGGAAGGGAACGTCAGCAGCATCATTTACCGCGAACAGGGCAGTGATGTGCGAACACGCAGTCGTAATATTCTCAATCGCCTACTTAAATAAGGGCCCCGAGGCCAGGCTCGAGGGGGAATGCTGTTGTCCGAACTGCTCTTCCAGATCCAATCATTTGTACTAACTGCAGTGCTGGGAGTTGTAGCCGGTATGGTATTTCAATACTACCAACTACTGGTGAGACGTGCCCGGCTGGGCAAGTATTCTTTGTATGTAATGGATTTCTTCTTGTGGATGTTGATGATCCTGTTGATATTTGCCGCCATGCTGTTTATAAATCAGGGCGAGATGCGGGTTTATGTGCTTATTGCGCTGGTGGTAGGCATAATCATATATCACCATTATCTGGGGCCTGCTATGGAAGGCCCTGTTTCCACCCTGGCCCAGTTCACCATTTCGACCTTTTCTTTCCTGATCGGTATCATTAAACGCCCCGTGCTGGTTTTAGGCAACTGGCTCAAAGGCTTGACGAAAGGGAGTAAAGATCCACCACCTCATGATGATGAAGAAAATTAAGTAAAAAAAGTTTTCCCCAGGCAGGAATTAAGCTCTGCTTTCTCGAATGAATGGTTTGTAGTTAAATTGTCCACAGTTTGTGGAAAAAATGTGGATAAGGTTCTGTTGATATGAAAATAGAGATTCGGGGAGCAGAAAAGCTGAGCTTTCGGGAAAGACAAGTGGTGGCCTTGAAGGAAATGGGCAAAAGTACCGAAGAGATAGCGAAAACCCTCAAGATTACTGCCAGCACCATTGCCACCCTATATAACCGAGCCAGAAATAAAGGCTATGAAGTAGTCATTGTGCTTCCCGGTGATGTTTTAGGTATCTATGGCGGGGAGGATGATGAGCTTGAAGAGTAAGAAGAGTGTCAAACGACCTTGGCGGTTGATTGGCATCGGTCTGCTATGTTCAGTCATGGCCTTTACTTTGATTCCGCGGATCACAACAGTAGTAGAGCTTTCCCAACGCCAGCAGAGCCTGTTGGCTCAAAAAGCTGCTCTGGAACAGGAGCAGCAAAGGCTGCAAATAGAACTGGAAAAAGCCGATTCCCCCGAAAACATTGAACGTTTAGCCCGTGAACAATTAGGGATGGTCAAACCGGGTGAACAACGCTTGATACCTGTCCTAACTAGATAAGGAAAAGGCTACAGCTTAGTACTTCATATATTGACTACGTACTTGGCACAGGATACAATGAACCTAATATTAATCCGAGGGGGATTCTGTTTTTTATGCCAACCGAACAAACCAATATCGTGCCAGGTAGCATTATGGAAGGAAAGGTACAGGGGATCACTAGTTTTGGCGCATTCATTGAACTTCCTGGCGGGATGGTGGGGTTAGTCCACATTTCTGAAATTGCCGATACTTACGTAAAAGATGTAAGAGATTTCTTAAAAGAGGGGGATCCGGTCAAGGTCAAAATTCTCAATGTTGCTGGTAAAAAGGTTGGCCTATCTATAAAACAGGCAAACCCATCGGTAGNNAGTAATTACGCCCATAGTAATAAGCAACGTTCCAACACTCGAGATGGGCAGGGCAGCCTGGACGATAAGATAGCGAAGTTTCTCAAGGAAAGCGATGAACGCATGCAACCCTTGAAAAATCGTTTGGAGCCCCGTAGAAGGCCCCGTAATAACTAAGATGACCACAAGCACTTCCAGATCTGGAAGTGCTTTTTCAATAACGTAGGGAACGACCCCCGTGTCGTTCCGCAGCANNAAAGAACCGTCCCCACTTGCATCATGACCCCAGCACATCTAAGGAGGAAAACTAATGCGTTATGCAGCGGTGGATATAGGAACCAACTCCTGTCGGTTGCTCATTACTGAGGAGCACCACGGGTCATGGAAGGTTTTGCATCGAGAGTTGATAACAACCCGCATCGGGGCCGGGGTCGATGGACACGGCCTGATCAGCCCGACGGCCATGGAGAGAACCATCCAGGGACTAAAGGAATTGCAGGAATTGGTGATCCGCTGCCAGGTCGAGAAGTTGCGGGTGGTAGGTACCAGTGCCCTGCGTGAGGCCACTAACCGACAGGATTTTGCCCACCGGGTTCAGCAGGAACTAAACTGGCAGGTGGAGGTCATTAGTGGAGAAGAAGAAGCCCGGCTTAGTTATCTGGGAGTGAGCAGCGGTTTACCTTTGGACAGGCCTCCTCTGGTAGTGGATCTAGGTGGGGGCAGTACCGAATTTATGATAGAAAATCCCCAGCCCTGGAATGTTTCCTTGCCCTTAGGAGCGGTGCGGGTGACTGAAACAGGAATGAGTGATGCGGAAATTACCACCCTGCTAGCTCCTTTGACTGAGTTGCCTATCACCTCCGACAATCCGTTGGTGGTCGTGGGGGGGACCGCCACCACCTTAGCCGCTATGCAGCTGCAGCTTAAAGAGTATGATTCTCAGCAGATTCATGGGCATAACCTGTCTATCACCCAGATCAAATATTGGCGTGATCATTTAGCTTCCCTAACTTTAGTAGAGCGCCAGCAGATTCCCGGGCTACAGCCCCAGCGAGCCGACATCATCGTCTCCGGCATCCGTATTCTGGCTTTGATAATGGATGAACTGGCCTATGGCCGCCTACAGGTCAGCGAGTCCGACATCCTCGACGGTATCATCGCCCAGATGCAATAGGGGACGGTTATTTCTGTCATTTCAAAAGTATTACCTGATAATGATAGTTAACGCGAAATGACAGAAAGAACCGTCCCCNNTATCCTGTTGAACAAAAGAAAAAAGTGTGGGCAATACAGCTCAAGCAAGGAATTTTGTTGGAAGAAACGGTTCAGCCTTGACGGGTAGTTACAAAATTTACCATGGCACCCTGTTATAATTGGTGGACAACCGTCAAAAAGGAGGGACTCAGATGCTAGAGAAAACCGAAGTTTACCCTTATCAGCGGGTAGCCGATCTGGGGGTAAACAAGCGGAGGGCTGTACGACGACCATCCCTGAAGCTGAAACCTATTAAGTTGCCTGGGAGTCTGTTGCCTTCGCTACAGGCTTTATTTACCATAGATCAATTGTTGATTGGCGCTGGAGCAGTTCTTATGGCCCGAGCTTTTGTACTGGGTGAACTACTGCCTTTTATATTTGCCTATATGGCTGCCTTTGGGTACCGGAGTCGTTCCCGCGCAGCGGTGATCGCCTTATTTGCTCTGCCAGGCTTTATCAGCGTCCTGTCCGGGCCGAGTCTAGGCAGCAATATAATTGCTGTCTTGCTGCTGATGGGTGCCCTGACCACCATTCGCATACCGGAAGATAAGCTGTGGTGGGGGTTACCCTTGCTGACCACCGCCATTTTGCTAGTGGTTAAGACCGCCTTTCTCATGGTCACCTCTTTTAGTTTTTATGGGGAAATGGTGGTAGTGTTTGAAGCTACCATTGCTGGCATAATGTGTTTTGTATTTATGGTCTGCACCGTGGCACTAAAGGAGTCACGACCTCTGGCCCACTTTACCTTTGAAGATATAGCAGCCTTTTTGGTTTTGGGAATCGGACTGGTTATGGGTCTACAGGGGATCAGTCTAGCGGGCTTACAGGTCAGCAGCATTCTTTGCCGATTGGGGATCCTGGTAGCCGCACTGGTGTGGGGAGCTGGGGGAGGTACTATGGTGGGAGTGATGACCGGCCTGATCCCGTCGATGACCTCCAGTGTCTTTGGCCCCCACCTGGCCCTAAATGCGGTAGCCGGATTGCTGGCCGGGTTATTCCGCAATTTCGGCCGACTGGGGGTCATGATCGGTTTTATGATGGGTACCCTGGCTCTTTCACTGTTCATAAATGAGACCCAGGCAACCATACTGGGTATGTGGGAAAGCGCCCTGGCCTGTCTCATCTTTTTTCTCCTGCCTGAGAACCTTACGGAGCGGGTGCCTATTCAATCCCTGGGGCCCATCTCCAGTTTGAAGGAAAACGAGGTGCAGGTGATCGATACACGACTCAAGGAAGCCGCTCGTCTCCGCATTGAAAACCTGGCTCGCGTTTTTGATGAGCTGAGCTGCGCTCTTGTCAAAGAAGCCCCCCTCCGTTCGCAACCCACGAATCGTGGTTATCTGGATTATTTATATGATGAGATTGCCCAGGGCTTCTGTAAAGGCTGCTCACGCCGGGAGACCTGCTGGGAAAAGGACTGTTATCGCACCTCCCAGGAGGTTATGGAGATATTTACCTTGGCGGAAATGAATGGCCAGGTGCAGTACCAGCAGTGTCCTGAGGACTTTCGGCGTCGCTGTATTTGTGGTCGGGAATTGGTAAGTACGGTCAATTACCTGTTTGACAACCTGCGTCTCAACGATTACTGGAATGAGAAACTGGGAGAATCAAGGGATCTGGTGTCAAGGCAACTCCAGGGAGTCAGCAAGGTGATCCGGGATCTGGCTAGCCAGATCGATGTGCAGACCATGGTGGATTTTGCTCTGCGGGATCGACTGCTGAGTGAATTCAAACATTCTGGTCAGAGTATCAGAGATATTACGCCGGTCAAAGCTGGTGATCAGCAAAAATTTATTACCATCAACGCCGAAGCTTGCGTCAGTGGAGAACGCTGCGAAAAAGAGACTGCTCCCGCTCTATCCTCCTATTTGGGGGAAAAATACGAAGTCTGTGAGAAAACCTGCCCCCGCCTGCGCGGTAAAGGGTTGTGCGAGTTCACCATGTGCCGATCTTTTACCTATCGGGTCACCACCGGAGCGGCCCAGGTAGGTCGGGAAGCTATTTGTGGAGATAGTTTCACCATTGCTACTCTCAAGGAAGGGCAACAGCTGATCGCGCTCAGTGATGGTATGGGAATTGGACAGCGTGCCTTAAATGAGAGTCAGGTGGCGGTACGGCTGTTGGAGAATCTGCTTAATAGTGGTTTTGACCGGGATATTGCCCTCAAGACGATCAATTCGGTTCTACAGCTAAAATCCAGTGCCGAAACCTTTGCGACTCTGGATATGGTAATGATCGATTTATTTACAGCCGAAGTGGACTTTATAAAGGTGGGAAGTGTGCCCTCTTTCATCCGACGGGGCAGACGGGTAGGAGTAGTCACTTCCAACTCACTTCCCATTGGCATAGTAGAAAATTTGGAGATCGGTACCGAAAGGCGCTCTCTGTATCCGGGCGACATGCTGGTTTTGGTGAGTGATGGGGTGTTTGAAGCCTCACGCAGCATCCCCGGTGAAGATTGGATCCCCGAATTCCTGACGGCTGTGAGCGAGAGCGATCCCCAGCTCAATGCTGATCTCATTATGCAAAAAGCTCTAGGTCTGTGCCACGGCCAACCCCGTGACGACATGACCGTGATATGCGTGACCCTAGAAGTCAATTATCCTCATTAAACGTGTATGATGAAGTTGTTTTGCTTGCAGATAACATCTGGTTGAGATCGCCACGTCACGACGCAACAATCCTCCCTTGTAAAAAAACACAAAAGAAAAAAGATCATAAAAGATCTGCGTAAATCTGCGTCAAAATTTTTAAAGCGTATAATCTCCAGTTCTCTTATACCACTAACTTCACAAAGCAGTTTGACAGGGGGAGATTTGCGGGTAGCATATATATAAGGATATAAAAAGCAAGGATCGCACCCTATGTATCAAACTGTGGTACGCTATATAAATGACCAGAATATGCTAAAGCCTGGAGCCCGAGTACTGGTAGGGGTTTCCGGGGGAGCAGATTCGATGGCCCTGCTACATATTCTGCAGCAGCGTTGCATGGATAACGGTGGTGTGCTGTGGGCTGCTCACTTAAACCACAGTTTGCGCAGCCAGGCAGGCCAGGATGAACAGCTGGTTCGCGACACCTGCCGTCGCTGGGATATCCCTTGCTATACCAAAACAGTGGATGTGGCGGCAGTTGCAGCCCGCACCAAAAGGTCTCTGGAAGAGGCGGGGCGGGATTGCCGTTATCAGTTTTTCCGCGAACTGGCTGATGAACTGGGTGCCGATCACATTGCCACTGCTCATCACCAGGATGATCAGGCGGAAAGCGTCCTGCTCCATCTATTGCGTGGTAGTGGCATTCGTGGGTTGCAGGGTATGCAGCCCGTTAAGGGAAAGCTGATCCGGCCACTTTTATGTGTTACCCGCCAGGATATTGAAAGGTATGTTCAGGAACATCAGCTGCCTTTCTGTCAGGATCTTACTAACCATGATCCTGCTTTTGTTCGCAACCGTATTCGTTTGCACCTGATCCCTTACCTGCAGGAAGCTTTCAATCCGCGCATTGTAGAGGCGCTCAACCGCCTGGCAGCCATCGCTCAGGAGGAGAATGCCGCCCTGGATGAAATGGCTGACCGGCAATGGCCGCTATTATCGAGTTGGGTAGAGGGGACACTGGAACTGGATGCTGATCGTCTTCGGGAGGAACCGGCTGCTCTGCAAAGCCGCTTGATTCTGCGGGCTTTGGTGGAGGTATCCCATCAGAGCGACTGGTCGCGGGATGATCTGCTGAAAGTGCGCGAGCTCTTGAGCAAACCCGGCTCCAATCTCATCTTGCAATTAGCCGATGATGTCAGGGTAGGCAAGGTCTATCACAAACTGGTGTTTACTCAGGATCTTACTGACAGCCCTTCCTTTTGTTATCCGGTCACTGTTCCTGGACAGGTATATATCCGTGAACTGGGCATGAACTATTCCTTGGCCATAGTGCCTGCCCAGGAGTGGCAACCTGCTCCAGATACCATTGCTCTTGATTTGGATCGCCTGGCTAGCCCGTTATGCTTACGATCGCGCCAGGCAGGAGACCGATTGCGGCCGCTGGGTTTCAAGGGTCGCAAGAGTTTGAAAAAATACTTTATGGAACAAAAGATTCCTGCTCGCCAGCGCAACCGGATCGTCCTGTTGGCTGCCGGGGAGGAGATTTATGCTGTAATGGGATTTATGGTGACCCAGCCAGCCGTCGTAACCGATTCCACCCGGCGAATTCTTGTGATAAAAGCCCGCCCAGATGCGAAAGCTACCTAAGGTAGATGTTTTCGTGAAATTGGTCTAGATTGTAAAGGGTAGGAGGTTATGCTACAATATGACGGAAAATTCGCTGCAGCTTGAAGGAGAGGAAAATTTTGGATAAGACCCTCAAAAATATTGCGATATATGTACTTATCGTCCTAATGGCCTTATTTGCCATCAAGCTGACCTCCACCAATGAGGTAAATATAACCGAGTTGACCGAGCCCCAATTTCTTAATAAAGTCGACCAAGGTCAGGTTAAAACTGCTCAGGTAGAGGTGGATGAGCTAGTCTACAATATAACCGGAGAATTATCTGATGGTAGCCAATATGCTACTACTGTCTCCAAGGAGAGTAATGTCGTTCAGATTCTCCGGGATAATAAGAAGGTTGAATACCAGGTCGATGAAGTGAAGCCACCTCCCTGGTGGATGTCACTATTGTCGACCCTATTTCCTATTATCATCCTGATCGCCTTTCTGATATTCATCATGAATCAGAGTCAGGGCGGCGGCAATCGGGTAATGCAGTTTGGCCGTAGCAAAGCCCGGCTCATGACCGGTGAAGAAGTAAAAATCACTTTTGAGGATGTAGCCGGAGCGGACGAGGCTAAAGAGGAAATGCAGGAAGTAGTCGAATTCCTCAAAAATCCGCAGAAGTTCATCGAGATCGGAGCCAAGATCCCTAAAGGAGTGCTACTGTTTGGAGCGCCCGGTACCGGTAAGACCCTCATGGCTAAAGCCGTAGCCGGGGAAGCTGGTGTACCTTTCTTTTCCATCAGTGGTTCTGATTTTGTAGAAATGTTTGTGGGAGTTGGTGCTGCCAGGGTGCGGGATTTGTTCGAACAGGCCAAAAAGAACTCCCCCTGTATAGTATTTATCGATGAAATTGATGCTGTGGGGCGCCAGCGCGGTGCCGGTCTAGGCGGCGGACACGATGAACGTGAGCAGACCTTGAATCAATTGCTGGTTGAAATGGATGGTTTCAGCACCAATGAAGGAATTATTGTCATGGCTTCCACTAACCGGCCCGATATCTTGGATCCTGCTCTGCTGAGGCCAGGGCGTTTTGACCGTCATATTCTGATCGATCGTCCTGATGTCAAAGGGCGGGAAGCTATTCTCAAGGTGCATATCAAAGGCAAGCCCCTGGCTGATGACATAAACCTGGAGGTATTAGCCAAGCGCACCCCAGGCTTTACCGGTGCAGATTTGGCCAATATGGTCAATGAAGCCGCCTTGCTCACGGCTCGGCGCAATAAAAAGCTGATCGGTATGGAGGAAATGGAAGAATCCATTGAGCGAGTCATCGCTGGACCCGAGAAGAAAACCCGAGTCATATCGGAAAAAGAGAAGAAACTGGTGGCTTATCATGAAGCCGGCCATGCTCTGGTCAGTTATTTCCTGCCCAACACCGATAAACTGCATAAGATTTCCATCATCCCCCGCGGGCGCGCCGGAGGCTACACCTTGTTACTGCCCGAGGAAGATCGGAATTATATCACCAAGTCCTATCTGTTGGATGAGGTAGCGACCCTTCTAGGAGGACGGGTGGCTGAAGCCCTGGTGTTGAACGACATCAGTACGGGAGCTCAGAATGATCTGGAGCGGGCCTCTGGAATAGTGCGTAAGATGATCACCGAATACGGGATGTCCGATGAGCTAGGGCCGATGACTTTCGGCCACAAGAGCGAAGAAGTATTTTTGGGTCGCGACATATCCCGGGATCGCAATTATTCCGATGCCATAGCTTTTGCCATTGACAAAGAAGCCAGTCAATACATGGAAGCAAGCTATAATAAAGCTGAGAAAATTTTGCTGGATAATATGGATAAACTGCATAAAGTTGCGGAACGATTAATGATAGAGGAAACCATGGAAGCTGACGAGTTCGAGGCCATTATGACCGGACAAGCGATTGGTGAGAAGGATCAGGCCGAGGCCGACAGCGAGGCTTCCCCAGAAAACCCTGCTGAAAAAACAGAAGGAGAAAACTAAGTGCAACAGACTTTGGTAATGATAAAACCCGATGGAGTAGAAAGAGCTCTGGTAGGGGAGATCATCCGCCGCATTGAACAAAAAGGCTTTCGTCTGGCCGCCTTAAAGATGCTACAGCTGGATCGAGCCACAGCAGAGTCACATTATGCTGAACATAGCGCCCGGCCCTTTTTTGCGGACTTGGTGGATTTTATTACCTCTGGACCGGTGGTGGCCATGGTATGGGAAGGCGAAAGTGTCATCCCGGCCATACGCATAATGATGGGAAAAACCAACCCACTGGAAGCAGATCCGGGAACCATCCGCGGCGATTTTGGTAACAGCATCAATTTCAATATCATCCACGGCTCCGATTCTGAAGAATCAGCCCGACGAGAAATAAACCTGTTCTTTCAACCTTCCGAAATAAAATGACCCTATATGCAAGAGGGGACGGTTTGGGGTGACCCCCAAACGGTCCCCTCTTCTCTTGAAAGGAGTAGGGCGATGCCCACATCGCCCCGTGTGCTGCCCCGGGAAAGACGCAAGTCGGAAGATCCTCCCACGAATCATTGCTGGTGCAGGGGGAAAGATCCTTCGGTCGTTCCTCCCTCAGGATGACATTTAAGATAGCTCGTGGTAGGATCAGTTCTCATAACAAGGCTAGAAAGGCGTTGGATAGGAAGGATGGTAGGGGGACGATGCCCACATCGCCCCGTTCTCCTGGGCAATAGGGAGACGATGTAGGCATCGTCCCCCTACCGGGTTAAAGCCCCCTTGCCCAAGCACCTTTCTAATCACGTGGGGCAGGATTTTCATTGCGGTCGTTTAATATAATACTAGTGAACACCCTATTATCTCTTAAAATCGATATATGAGGTGAATTGATTATGAAGAGGGTTGAACTACTGGTAAATGATGAATTATATAATCAATATCTGCAGCGGAACGCAGAAGAGGAAAAGGAACCGAAGTTCTGCCTCCATGATTTTCGTCATCATCTAGATGTAGCACGCATCGCTTATATCTTAGTTTTGGAACATAATGATCTTAAGTATTTTATGCAGGAATACGGCTTGTCTGGCCGTCTGGCCGCCAAGGAAGTTATCTATGGCGCCGGTCTTCTGCACGACATCGGCAAATGGCAAGAATATAAAGCAGGTGTAGACCACGCTTCCTTTGGAGCTAGGCTGGCTCGGGAAATTCTCCCTCGAGCCTTTTTTGATCCCAATGAAGTGGAACTGATCGCACGGGCGGTTTATGAACATCGCAATATCAGCTCCACCATGAGTTTCTTGGGAGAACGTATCCATCGGGCTGATAATCTGTCGCGCATATGTATCAGTTGCGAACACGATGCCCAATGCCCCAAGCGCAACTGCCGGGAGACAGCAGTATCCAGCCTGGATTATTAAAGTGGGATGAGAAGACAACTTAAGGAGAACCAAGCTCACGCCAGGGTATNNAGCGGACATTTCAATCAACTACCCAGGAGGAATTTATGGCCGGACATCATGTGATCCTTTTGCATAATGAGGAAGAAGTTAAGCGTTGCCTAGAGAGGCTGGGCCCGGATAAGGGAGGCTATCCTTATCTGATTCCCAAGGCCTTGTTTCACTGTGTGCTGCTCAAGGACATCCAGGCTCCGGCGGCCAACATTATAAAACAAGAAATGCTGGCCACGGGCGCAGATGCGGCAGTCAGTCGTCAGACTATTTTAGGGCAGGGCACTACCGATGTACTGCTCATGGGAACCAGGAAACATTATCGTCGGTTTATTGAGAAGATAAAGCGGCAGCCTTTCGGTCTGAAAAAGGTGGCCTCTGATCTGGAGACGATGCTGAAGGCTGTTAACGGCTACAGCAGCCACAGCCAGCTTGCTCTGGCCCACGGACAAAGCCTTCCCCTGGGGGAACGTACCCTGGTGATGGGCATATTAAATGTTACCCCTGATTCATTTTCAGACGGAGGGAGCTATTTTGACACTCAGCGAGCTGTAGAACGCGGTCTGGAAATGATAGAACAGGGGGCCGACATTATTGATGTTGGGGGAGCTTCCTCCCGCCCTCAGGCAGAAATTGCTTCGGAAGAAGTAGAACTCCAGCGAGTCATGCCAGTAGTGGAAGGACTGGTTCGGCGAGGAGTCCTGGTATCAGTAGATACCTTTCGGGCTCGGGTAGCCCGAGAGACCCTGCAGGCTGGAGCTCACCTCATCAATGATATTGGCCGGCTGCAGATGGATCATAATCTATTGCCGGTACTGGTGGAGTTTCAAGCTGGAGTAGTGCTGATGCACAATCGTTTGCAAATGAACCACGGACAACCCTATACTGATCTTATCAGTGACATTATAGATGAGCTGAACCAATCAGTGGAACAAGCCCTAGAGGCAGGACTGCCCCGGGAGTCGATTATGGTAGACCCTGGCATCGGTTTTGGCAAAACTGCTGCTGAGAATCGCTATATCGTTAAACACCTGGCAGAATTGCGTAGCTTAGGTCTGCCAGTGTTACTGGCGGCCTCCCGCAAAAACTTTATCGGCCTTACCTTAGGCTTAGAGGTAGATCAGCGTTTGGAAGGAAGCCTGGCGGTGGCAGTAGCTGGGGCCTTAAATGGAGCGGACATGGTGCGGGTGCATGATGTTTTGGCAACGGTACGGGCGGTTCGGATGGCCGATGGGATAAGGATGGAAAATGGATAGGATTATGGGGCGCGGCCTGCGCTTTTACGGATGTCATGGAGTCTTAGAGGAGGAACAGATCAAACCTCAGCCTTTTGAGGTGGATTTCGATCTCTATTTGGACTTGTCTGGAGCCGGGCAGAGTGATGACTTGCAGCAGACGGTAAATTATGATGAAGTTTTCCAGGCGGTGCAACAGGTAGTCGAAAATGAGCACTATCAACTCTTGGAAGCTTTGGCTGAAAGGCTGGCAAGAGTGCTATTGACGAAATTCGCCATTGAAGCAGTGGAACTGACCGTTTACAAACCACAGGCACCAGTGGCGGGAGATTTCAAATATTTTGCGGTAAAAATCCGCCGTTTCAGACAAGATATTTCTTGCCCCGAATAAGGGTATATGCTAATTTAGAAGGGAACCTCTTTATGAATAAAACTGTCTATATTGCTCTGGGTTCGAATGTAGGCTGTAAACGCGACAATATGAAGCAGGCAGTGGAGTTGATCGCTGCTTTGCCGGGAACCCAGGTTATTAAATGTTCTTCCCTGTATGAGACTGCACCCTGGGGAAAAACCGATCAGGAGGAGTTTCTGAATCAGGTTATAGCTGTAGAGACTACTTTGCAGCCCGGGGAACTGCTGCAGGAGTTACAGAGTATTGAAATTAAAATGGGCCGCCAGCGCCAAGAAAAATGGGGCCCACGGTTAATAGATCTGGATATCCTATTGTTTGGGAATGAGGTCATAGACGATCCGCAATTAACAATTCCTCATCCCTACCTACGCGAAAGGTTGTTTGTCCTCGTGCCATTGGCGGAAATTGGAGCGGAATTACAATTTCCCGACGATGGGGCGACTGTCAGGGAGGTGTTGAGTAGAGTATTAGTCCGAGAAGGAACCCGAGGAATCGCGAGGATTTGATTCCCGCCGATACTTAATGCGAATTACGCTTGGATCCTTTGTGACCAAGACGGAACAAAACAGGACTTAGTCCTGCCCGAAGGGGGATTTACATTGAGGAAGAAGATCGGAATTATCGGTGCGGGAGTCGTAGGAACAGCAGTTGGGGTGGTACTAAAGCAAAAAGGCTATGAGATTACGGGTGCTTATGATGTCAAATCCGAATCTACACAACAGCTCGTGGAGCGGATCGGATGTACTCCTCATACCTCACCTCAAGAAGTTTCTCGCTCGGCAGATGTTTTGTTTATTACAACAAATGATGCAGCTATAAGAAATGTAGTTGATACCTTGGCTGACCGCAAAGCGTTTTTTGAAGGTCAAGTCGTGGTACACATGAGCGGGGCCCAGTCATCGGAAGTACTGGATCGCGCCAAAATGTTTGGAGCTAATATTCTGTCGGTTCACCCTCTTCAGTCTTTTGCCAATGTGGACGGGGCCATCAAGAACCTGCCCGGTTCGGTATTTAGTATTGAAGGGGATAGAGATGCCTACGATACTGCCGTATGTATTGTGGAAACACTGCAAGGGGAATATTTTTTTATCGACCGCAAGGCCAAGCCCTTATACCATGCGGGCGCTTGTGTTGTGTCCAATTATCTGGTGACCCTGATAGATTTTGGTGTGAAACTCCTGGAATCCACCGGGATTCCACGCAGTGCAGGTGTCAAGGCCTTACTGCCTCTAATTCAGGGTACTGTAAATAACATCGAAAATATAGGGATCCCGCGGGCTTTAACTGGACCAATCTCCCGGGGAGATCTAAGCACTATAGTAAAACATCTGGAATGTTTGGAAGAGATGGCTCCGGAACTAATGAAACTATACAGCTGGCTGGGTTTCTACACCACGCAAATCGCCATGGAGAAAGGAACCATTGATGATTTTGCTATGGAAGAGTTCCAGAATGTTTTTCGCAGGGAACTGTCCCGTGCGGAGTCAGCCAGCTAAGGATGACAACAGACATGGACTGGATCGGAAGGAGCGAAGGTTATGGCTAGAATTACTACCGCTACCATCAAAGAAAAAAAGCGCCGTCAGGAACGTATCACTATGCTGACTGCCTATGATTATTCCATGGCTACTATGGTGGATCAGGCCGGTATTGATATGATCCTGGTAGGAGATTCATTGGGTAATGTGATGCTGGGTTATGAAAATACCCTGGCGGTCACTATGGATGACATGGTACATCACACCAAGACCGTCAGCCGGGCTGCTAAAAATGCCCTGGTAGTAGCGGATATGCCCTTTTTGTCCTATCATATCTCCCTGGAAGAGGCGGTTCGCAATGCCGGACGCTTGATCCAGGAAGGGGGCGCTCAGGCTGTTAAGATTGAAGGCGGCACTGAGCGGGTGGATACGGTCAAGGCCATTTTGGATGCCCAGATACCAGTGGTGGGCCACATCGGGCTTACCCCGCAGTCGGTGAATGCCTTCGGCGGCTTCAAGGTGCAGGGCAAAGACCTGGAAACGGCCCAAAAGTTGATCAATGATGCCCATGCCATGGACAAAGCAGGCGTATTTGCCCTGGTAATGGAATGCGTTCCCAGCGAATTAGCCAAACGGGTCACCGCTGAGATAGCCTGCCCTACTATTGGTATTGGGGCAGGAGCTCACTGCGATGGTCAGGTTTTGGTAGTGAATGATATGTTGGGTATGTATAGTGGACATATTGCCAAATTTGTCAAGAAATTTGCTGATTTGCAACCGATCATCCTGGAAGCTTTAAGAAGCTACAAAGAGGAAGTAGAGTCAGGAACCTTCCCAGCCGCAGAACACTGTTTTGCTATCCAGGACGAGGTGCTGGATAAACTGTACGGGGGGTCTTAGACTTAACGATGCAAACCATTCAAAGCGTAGCGGAAATGCAACAGTGGAGCAGTATACAGAAGCGCTCGGGACGCAGGATCGGGCTGGTGCCGACCATGGGTTATCTGCACGATGGGCATCTCAGTCTGGTTCGCCAGGCCCGTCAGGAGTGCGACCTGGTGGTGGTGAGTATCTTCGTCAATCCCATGCAGTTTGGCGTGGGAGAAGATTTTGAAGAATATCCCCGTGACCTGACCAGAGACTGTGCTCTGTTGGAACAGGAGCAGGCTGACGTAGTTTTTGCTCCTGCTGTGAAGGACATGTATCCTCCGGGGTACAGTTCCTTTGTAGAAGTGGAGGGCGAGATCACGACTAAAATGTGCGGCGCCTCTCGTCCCGGTCACTTTCGGGGAGTTACCACGGTGGTCAGTAAACTGTTCCATATATGTCAGCCTGACTTGGCATTCTTCGGACAGAAGGATGCTCAGCAGGCTATGATACTGGAAAAAATGGTGCGGGAGTTGAACTTCCCGCTGAAAATCGTGCGGGTTCCTATCGTCCGCGAAGAGGATGGTTTAGCATTAAGTTCCCGCAATGTTTATCTGAATCCGCAAGAGCGGCAGGAGGCGCTGGTCTTGAGCCAGTCCCTCCAGGCCGCCCGCCAGTTGATCATGGATGGAGAACGGGATGTAGAAAAGGTCAAAGATTTCATTAGGAATATCATCGCAACCAGCCCGGGGGCCCAGATCGATTATATAGAACTCAATAAAGCTGATGATCTGGCTTCCCTGCCAAGGATAGAAGGAAAAGTTCTCATAGCTCTGGCTGTGAAGTTTGGTACAACCAGACTGATAGATAACCTGTTGGTGGAGGTGTAACTAGTGATTCGCTATATGCTCAAGTCTAAAATTCACCGGGCAGTGGTTACTGATGCTGATCTCAATTATGTGGGCAGCATTACTCTGGATAAGGATTTGATGGATGCGGCCGACATTATCGCCAATGAAAAAGTAACTATTGTCAATAATAATAATGGTGAGCGATTTGAGACCTATGTCATCGAGGGAGAACGGGGATCAGGCATAGTATGTTTGAACGGGGCAGCAGCCCGGCTGGTTCAAAGAGGCGATATAGTCATTATTCTTACGTACACCATCCTGGACGAAAAGGAGTGCCAGGAGTTCAAGCCTCATCTTGTTTATGTGGACGAGAAGAATCACATTCAAAAAGTATGTCGGGGGAATTACGAATAGGAGGCCGGTATAATTGACAGCTGCAGATCTAGCTACTTTCATTGACCAGCGCAAAAAGGAGTTAAACGCAGTTATTCTAGCGCATTTTTACCAACCTCCCGAGATTCAGGACATAGCTGATTTTGTAGGTGATTCCCTGCAGCTAGCGGTGCAGGCGGCCGAAACTGATGCCGATATCATCGTATTCTGTGGGGTTCATTTTATGGCCGAAAGTGCCAAAATACTGAATCCTGATAAAATCGTCCTGGCCCCGGTTTTAGATGCCGGGTGTCCGATGGCTGATATGGTCACGGGCGAACAACTGCGCCAGTGGAAGAGGGAGCATCCCGGTTATGCGGTGGTCACTTATGTGAACTCATCCGCCGAGGTCAAAGCAGAATGCGATATCTGCTGTACTTCGTCGAATGCCCTTAACGTGGTGCGTTCGCTGCCGGCAGAACAGCCTATATTATTCGTGCCGGATCGCAACCTGGGAGCCTGGATAAACAGTCAGACCGGACGGGGCATGGAATTATGGCCCGGTTACTGCCCCATCCATGACCAGCTTACCGCCCAGGAAATAAAAGAACAGCTAGAGCTTCACCCAGAAGCGGTAGTAGTTGTTCATCCCGAGGTTTCACCCGAGGTGGCTGAACTGGCTGATGCCGTTCGTTCTACCGCCGGGATATTGAAATATGTCCAGGAAAGTTCCGCCCGGGAATTTATCATCGGTACCGAGGAAGGGTTTATCTATACTCTGCAAAAGCATTGCCCCGACAAGGTGTTCCATTTAGCCCGTAGCGAGTTCATGTGCCAGGATATGAAGATGATCGATCTGGAGGTATTGGCCAAAGCGCTAGAGCGGCGGGAACACCAGATAGAGGTACCGGAAGAAATACGAATACGTGCGGTGCAGTCCCTGCAGAGAATGCTGGCGATTGCTCCTTAAATAGACTTCATAATCAAAGGTCGTAAACTCGATGAATATAACCAGGTATATAGGGATGCTTGACCAGGATACACCCGGTGTCAGCACCGATTTCTTGATCGTGGGTGGGGGGATAGCTGGACTGTTTACTGCCTTAAAGGCATCACAGTATGGCCAGGTAGTAGTGCTGGTCAAGAAAACGCTCAAAGATTCCAATACCGGTCTCGCCCAAGGGGGAATCGCTGCTGCTGTTCATGAGGAGGATTCCCCTTTTTTGCATCTGGAGGATACTCTGGAAGCAGGGGCGGGATTATGTAATATTGAAGCGGTTGATGTTCTGGTTCGAGAAGGACCGGAGCGGGTGCGCGAATTGATCAGTGCCGGGGCCCGTTTCGACATGAAAGACGGCTCGGTATCCCTGACCAGAGAAGGAGCCCACAGTCGGCCCCGTATTCTGCATGCGGCTGACGCTACCGGGGAAGCCATCCGCTCAGCCCTGGTGGAACAGTGTCAGCAAAACCCGGCTATTGAGATTCGGGAGGAGCATTTTCTGATCGATGTGCTGGGACAAGCCGGGAATCCGGAGTGCTATGGTGCTCTGGTATACGATGCCCGTAGTCACCAGAAGATCGTCTTTACTGCCCGGGCGACTATTCTAGCCACTGGCGGGGCCGGGCAATTATATAAATACACTACCAATCCCCCGGTGGCCACCGCAGATGGAATGGCGTCTGCTTTTCGAGCTGGCTGCCGCTTGACCGATCTGGAGTTTATTCAGTTTCATCCCACCGTTCTCTTTACCCCTGAGAAGCAGCGTTTTCTGATATCCGAAGCGGTGCGTGGGGAAGGAGGACGACTCTATAATATCAAGGGGGAAGCCTTTATGGCTGGCTATCATCCCTTGAAAGAACTGGCTCCTCGCGATATAGTATCCCGCGCTATCGTCAGCGAAACCAGGCGCACTGACAGCGAATATGTCTGGCTGGATATGACTCACATCCCTAAGGTGCTGGAGCGCTTCCCCACCATCTATGAAAACTGCCTGCAGCGCGGTATCGATTTGACCCGTGAATTGGTTCCGGTATTTCCGGCTGCCCATTATACTATGGGGGGGATTGAGTCCAATACTTATGGTGAGACCGGGCTGCCCGGACTATATGTTTGCGGGGA
>DBRE01000107.1:1503-2880 GCA_002305535.1 Syntrophomonas sp. UBA1376 | reverse complement strand
TTTGACAGCAGTGAGGTGTTCCAACCGCAGAAGAAGGGTATGGAGCCCCGGGAAGTCCGCTTGAAACTTCAGGAAACAATGTGGGAGAATGTGGGTATCCTTAGAGATGAAGCCCATTTGAAAAAGGCTGCCCAGACTGTGCGTGATCTGTACGATCAGATCGAGCGTGGTGATGATGAACTGGCCTACTATGAAGCCATCAACATGCTGACTGTGGCCCGCATCATCATTCAGGCAGCTTTGTGGCGCAACGAAAGCCGGGGCGGTCACTTCCGCACCGATCACCCCCAGCGCGATGACCTGCGCTGGATACGCCACATATCTTTCGTCAACTGCTGACGCGCAAGAGAGAGCCGTCTGAGGCCACTGAAAAGGTACACTTTTAAGTGTCATCCTGAGGGAGATATGACCGAAGGATCTTTCCCTGTGGCACCAATAAAGATTCTTCGGCTACGCCTCAGAATGACATGCACTTTTTCAGCAGTCTCGGACCGTCCCCCATGACATACGTAAACTGTGGAGGTAAAGATGATGGACTGGGATATACGGGATTTGATTAGGAGAGCCCTACAGGAAGACATTGGCCATCAGGACATCACCACCGAAAACCTGGTGGATGTGGAACAGCGCTCCCGGGGAATTTTTTTGGCCAAATCAGCAGGGATCGTGGCTGGTATCCAGGTAGCCCAGCAGGTATTTCGCTGTTTGGACGAAGATATCCAATTTACCGTGGTGAAAGACGACGGTGCAGAGATAAACCGGGGCGATATCCTGGCCATAATTGAAGGATCTACTCGTACTTTGTTGATGGGAGAACGGGTAGCCTTGAATTTCCTGCAGCGACTGAGCGGGATTGCTACCCGCACTCACCATATGGTGGATCTGATCCGTTATGAAAAGGCGGAAATCGTAGACACTCGCAAAACCACCCCCGGTCTGCGCTACCTGGAAAAGTATGCGGTCTCCGTAGGCGGAGCTCGTAATCATCGCTTTGGACTGTATGATGGAGCCATGATCAAGGACAACCATATCAAAGCAGCGGGTGGGATACAAAAAGCGGTTTCCACCCTGCGTACCCGTATTCCTCATACTATAAAAATTGAAGTAGAAGTGGAAAACCTAGGGCAACTCCAGGAAGCTTTGGAAGCCCGGGCAGACATCATTCTGCTGGATAATATGGATATTGACACCCTGCGCCAGGCCGTGGAACTGACCGCGGGCCAGGCCCTTTTGGAGGCTTCAGGCGGCATCACCGAAGATACCCTGGTCGAGGTAGCGCGCACCGGAGTGGACTTCATTTCCATAGGCGCCCTCACCCACTCCGCCAGCAGCCTGGACATCAGCTTCAACCTGGACTAAAGGATGCAAGAGGGGACG
>DBRE01000107.1:0-1483 GCA_002305535.1 Syntrophomonas sp. UBA1376 | reverse complement strand
AACTACCATGCTAACACTAAGGAGCCCAGAGCGTGCTTTTTAATTCCTATGAGTACATTTTATTATTCCTGCCCCTGGTGGTGCTGATCTACTTTGGCCTAAACCGACTCGGGCGTGCCGATGGTGCCAAAGTCTGGTTAGTATTGGCCTCTTGTTTTTTCTACAGCTATTGGAATCCGGTATATCTTCCTATTTTGCTGGGTTCCATAGTGGTCAACTATGGGGTAGGCACCTTACTGCGCACTAAGCCCTGGGATGAGTTGGTGCGCCGCGGGGTCCTGATCGCCGGTTTAGCTTTTAATATCGGTCTACTGGGGTATTATAAATACGCGGACTTCTTTATCAGTACCCTCAATGGGGTGACCGGTAGCCATTTTAACCTGCTTCATCTGCTGCTGCCGTTGGGGATCAGCTTTTTTACCTTCCAGCAAATCGCTTATCTGGTAGACACCTATCGCGGAGAGGCCCGGGAGTACCGGCTGTTAAACTATGCTCTGTTCGTATCATTCTTTCCCCAACTGGTAGCCGGCCCCATTGTACACCATCGCGAAATGATGGGACAGTTCGAGGATAAGGCTAATAAACGCTGGATATCGGACAATGTCGCCCGGGGTCTATTCATATTCGTGATGGGCCTGGCCAAAAAGGTGCTCATTGCCGATACCTTTGGGATGTGGGCAACCTATGGATTTGATACGGCGACTTCTTTAACACTAATAGAAGGCTGGGTAACTTCACTGTCGTACAGTCTGCAGCTCTATTTCGATTTCAGCGGTTATACCGACATGGCTATCGGTGCAGCCTTGATGTTCAACATCGTGTTGCCTATCAACTTCTTTTCCCCTTACAAAGCATTGTCCATTCAAGACTTCTGGCGCCGCTGGCACATGACTCTGAGCCGGTTTTTACGTGATTATATTTATATCCCCCTGGGGGGGAGCCGTCAGTCGGAATTCCATACCTACCGCAACACCCTGATCACCTTTTTGATCGGGGGACTGTGGCACGGGGCGGGCTGGACCTTTGTGTTCTGGGGATTCTTGCATGGGGTGGCTCTGGTCATTAATCGGCTCTGGCGCAAGCTGGGCATTAGTTTGCCCAATTGGCTGAGCTGGCTGATCACCTTCAATTTCGTCAATGCTGCCTGGGTGTTTTTCCGCGCCGAGAACTGGGCTGATGCTATAAAAGTATTGCGGGCTATGATAGGCTTAAACGGAGTGGCCTTGCCCTCTTCACTGGCTGACTCACTAGGTTGGATCAGTAGTCTGGGAGTCTCTTTTCAATCTCAACTGCTGGATGGCCAGCTGCTGTTAGCCTTACCGGCGGTGCTGGTATTTATGACTCTGGTGATCACCTTGAAGAACTCCATTGAATTGAAGGACAGCTTCCGGGCAGGTTGGGTCAACGCGGCAGTAACCATTATTTTAGCCACCGCTTCGATCCTCAGCCTCACCCGAGTCAGCGAATTCCTGTATTTTAATTT
>DBRE01000021.1:26856-29157 GCA_002305535.1 Syntrophomonas sp. UBA1376 | reverse complement strand
TGGATGGCTTCGGTACGTTCCAGACCGTTTTCCCGAAACAGAGTCGGTAGGGACATGAGGATTTCGAAGTCCAAGGTGTATATCACAAAATTCATAGCGGGATTGACCGCTAAGAGACTTTTTATTTCGCTATCGATCCTGGGAGAAGCCACTATAAAAGCAGTATCCGGCACGGGCAGATCATCCAGGATGCCATTTTCCAAAGACTCCACAATGATCACGTTGTTCAAGCCAAATTTGTCAACATTGCATTTCATGGTCTCCTGATCTCGGCGGTCATATTCCACCGCTATAATACTGCCCTCCGCCGCGATCATGGCCGACTCCACCACAATGCTCTCCCCGGAGATTATACAGATATTATCCCGATCCCCCGGATTAATTTTATTCATAATGATCGTGCGCACTTCCCGACAAACATACTGAACCGAACCGCAGGAAAAACGGCTGTTCTCCATACCTATCTGATAGTTGGTGGCCGCATTCGGGTTCATGATCAGCATAGCTGCCGAGGCATTGATGCCACGGTTGATCATATCAGCAACCTTATCGTGCTTGATGGGGCCGGAAGGATCAGAGCCCTCATTGTACCAGATCTCACAGTCTCCCAGCTCGGCGTTCCACATGTCATAGAAAATATCGGGATGGCCAGCGTCTGTAAACACCAGTACCATACGGTTACACATAACAGTGGGGATTAGGTTTTTGTTCTGCCCGGTAATATCCAACATCTTCAGTTTTGCCAGGTTGAAGTCAACATTTTGGGAAAAATATTGGAGCCAGGCTAGAATAACCTCATTAGTAAACATAGTTTTTTCCACAGGCAAAACCCCCTTATTTTAGGCAATCATCACACCATATTATACCATGGATCCAGTGCCTCTTTCAGCTATCTTTAGGCACCAGTGCGCTCCAGCAAGCGTTCCCACTTTTGATCCACATAGTTTTGTGCCTCTTCAATCATCCACTCATTGCCCTTAATAAACATATGGCGGAATCTTCCCTGAGTGCGCAAGAAATCCTCCACGGGCAACTTTTTCTTCGGGGTGTAAGTCATACGCCAAACCCCCTCCTCTACTTCGAAAAGAGGCCAGACGCAGGTATCCACGGCCAGCCTAGTGATCTCCGCCAGCTTAGCCATGGGGTAATCCCAGCCGCGCGGACAGGGCGACAGTATGTTCAAAAAGCAAGGGCCTTCCGTATAAATAGCTTTGTAAGACTTGGTGTGCAGATCCTTAAAATTGCCCAAAGGGGCTGTCTGCGCCACATAAGGAATATGGTGAGCCACCATGATCTCGGTCAGATCCTTCTTATTTTGCCTCTTACCCTTCCCTACCGCACCTGTAGGAGAAGTAGTGGTACGGGCAAAACGCGGTGTGGAAGAGGAGCGCTGAATACCGGTGTTCATGTAAGCCTCATTATCATAGCAGACATAGACCATGTCATGACCGCGTTCCATGGCACCCGAAAGAGATTGAAAACCGATGTCATAGGTACCGCCGTCACCGGCGAAGGTAATGAACTTGACCGTACCATCCACCTTACCGCGGCGCTTTAAGGCATTATAGGCCGCTTCCACTCCTGAACAGGTGGCTGCAGAGTTTTCGAAAGCAGAATGGATATAGCTGTCCATGTAGGCTGTGTAGGGATACATGAAGGTAGAAACCTCCAAGCAGCTGGTGGCATTGGTTACTACCGCTCTATCTTCTTCATCCAGAGCCCGCAGAACCCCAGCAACTACTACCCCGGCACCACATCCAGCACAGAGACGGTGTCCTCCCGTGAGACGAAACGGCTTTTCTACTTCCCTTTTCAAATTATATACTTTGCTCATGCTGTCTCCTCCCTTGACCGCTGTCCCATGTGAGTATAAACTGCTCCAATGTCACCACTCTCAGCGATATGCGCCAGTCGGGCAAACACGTTTTCAATATCCTCCACTTTCACATCACGGCCCCCCAGACCGTAGACAATATTGATCATATGGGGACGTTGCTGTAGATCATACAAAGCACTGCGGGTCTCGGCAAATAGGGGGCCTCCATTGGCTGAAAAACCCTCGGATTTGTCCATAACGGCTACTGCTTTGGTACCAGAGAGCGCCTGGGCCAGCTCTTCGCCAGGAAAAGGACGGAAGACCCTAATTTTTATAAGGCCAGCCTTCACTCCCCTGTCGCGCAGTCGGTCAACAGCCGCTTTGGCAGTTCCTGCCGTGGATCCGATCAGAACCACCGCCAACTCCGCCTCCTCCATCCGGTATTCTTCAAAAAGGCCATAGCTTCGTCCCGAAATCTTTTCAAA
>DBRE01000021.1:26310-26824 GCA_002305535.1 Syntrophomonas sp. UBA1376 | reverse complement strand
GGCCCCACCGCTAGCGGATTCTCTTTTTTCAGCAGATAATGTTCCGGGTTGTATTCCCCCACAAATTGCCGCACCACATAGGTAGGCAATAATTCAATATTCTCTACGGCATGACTGGTGATAAAACCGTCCATACAAGTCATGACCGGCAAGCGTACACTGGGAGTCTCGCCGATGGGCATAGCCATAATGAAATTATCGTAAGCTTCCTGGTTATTTTCCGCATAAATTTGGATCCAGCCGCTATCACGAGCTCCCATGGAATCAGAGTGATCGGCATTTATATTGATCGGCCCCGACAAAGCCCGGTTAACACAGGCTAGGGTGATGGGCAGACGACATGAGGCTGCCACATACAATAGCTCATACATCAAGGCCAGTCCACAGGATGAAGTAGCACTGATCGCTCTAGCCCCAGCCGCCTGCGCTGCAATACACACCGACATGGAACTGTGTTCTGACTCCACTGTCACGTATTCAGTATCAACCTCACCATTGGCCACATATTCTGCGA
>DBRE01000021.1:0-26182 GCA_002305535.1 Syntrophomonas sp. UBA1376 | reverse complement strand
TCGGGGCAGAATGGAACGCAGAGCATACAGTGTTTACAGGCTTCCTCGTGGAAAACCGGCGTGTTAGTACGCCAGGAACCAGTATTAAAAAGCCGTGCCGTACCCGGTTCGTAGATCTCCCCACCGGGAGTCAGATCCTGCCAGGGGCTGTTCTCGTTGATGTCCTGGGCACGAATCATCCTAACTGCACCTCCTCCAGTGATTTTTTCAGTGTTAGCATATTCCCTTCGATAACCTGGGGTTTAGTGGCAAATTTTTGTTGAAAAGATTCTTCTATATCCACTAAAAACTGTTCCGGTTCCACCACGCCGCTGACCTTAACTAGGGCCGCCAACATAGGAGTATTAGGAAAGTTCCTGCCCAGGTTCTCTTCCGAAATGCGACGCGCATCAATAGTGCAGATCTTACCAGCCCATCCCGGCAGCCGGGAACGTATCTCCTGGGGAGAGCTGGGCGTATTAATGATTATGCCGCCGCCCTCTTTGAGTCCTCCGGTAACATCAACACTATCTAGCAAAGTTTCATCCACTACCACCACATAGTCCGGGTAGTAAATGTTAGAGTGGATCGAACACCTTTTTTCACTGATGCGATTGTATGCTGTGATCGGGGCCCCCATCCGTTCCGGCCCATATTCTGGGAATCCCTGTACGAATTTCCCCTGTAAAGCCGCCACATCTGCCAAAAGCATACAGGCCGACTTAGCTCCCTGTCCGCCCCGGCCATGCCAGCGAATTTCTACCATATCGTTAGTCGCCATTGCTTTCTCCTCCCAGTCATCATGATAATTGATCATCTAGTGGCTTCAAGTTATCCCCTTTGCGTTTGCCTATATCGGCAAGGAGCAGATCCATCCTGAAACGAGTCCTTCCCGCAGTAATTAAAAAGGCTTTCGTCCCGTAAAGGGACGAAAGCCTGAAAAGACATTTCGCTATACCACCCATTTATACAAACATACCATCATATGCGTTCCCGGTGACGGGGGAAAACCGTCGGAGCCTACTGGATTACTCGTTCGATCCGCAGCTCAGGAGTGATTTTCGGATTCAGACTACTTGCACCAGGCTCGCACCCTCCCCGGTTCGCTTAAACTTTCGTTCTGAAACTTACTCTCTCCGTCAAAGCCTTTAGAATATTAAATTACAAATAAATATACTGGCTCGGCTGAGTTTTGTCAATNNTTACAAAAATCAGACAAGATGTGCTTTGTGATTAAAGATTATTTAGAAGAAATAAAGCTGCTACAGCAAAAACGGAAGTAAAAGAACTTGGTCTGCAGCAAGCATAAGTTTATCATCCAATCATATGTTTAGCCGGATATACTCTCTTTTTGATGGGGCATCTTGTATAAAAGCTGCCCCATCGTTTACTCCTGATATTTCATTATCTGACGTCTTGATTTAATCAAGGTATTCAGTGATCTTATCCCGGGCTTGGGCTCTTTCCCATGTGTTTCTTGGCGTTCCAGCCACTTGGTCAGCCCGCTGCTGTTGGACAAGCAGATATTCCTTTAGTTCATCCTGTAACACTTTATCATCGGTTTGTTCATATACCATCAGAGCTGCATCAACTCCGGCCGGTCCGGACCGGTAGAGGATTTCCGCATCGAACTTTTCCAGGGTTCCGGCCAGGTAACGATCCGCATTATAGCGGGCCACCAGGCTATCCGGATTGGACAGGCACAGCAGGCAGAACATCACTATCCCGGTTCCCACAGCTAGGCGGGTTATTGAGAATGACCATTTTTGCAGTGCTATTACCCCTCCGCAGACGACGGCCATGAAAATCATAAAGACACAGGGCAGTAGCCGGCGCATAGTCAGTCCGTAGGCTTCAATGTACAGGGCCATTTTACTAAAAGCGGTAGCAATAAGGACCAGGGTGACCAGAGCCAGCAATAAGTTGAGTATCTTTAAGGCTATACTATTCCGGCTGGGCTGTTGGCTCATAACATTGGATATGGTCAGTACGATCAGGTTTATAACTGCTATGGAACACAGCTCAAAAAAACCGCGGCGGGCATATTCTGAGTAAACAAGCCACCCCTCCGGCAGTTGGCCAGTAAATGCCGAGAAGAAATAAGGTACCTGACTGCCGATGAACACTATATATAACGTACATAGCAAGCCCAGCAGAATATAGACGGTGAGCATGGGAAGTATCCGCCAAGCTGAAATCATCTGCTCTGCCCTGTCCTTAAACAGGTCAGTACCTCTTTTATGAGCACTGCCGGCTACCAGACCGAACATATAAGCGGCAATGGGAATAGCCAGAATGGCATGCCATAATACTTCCCAGAACTCCTCTCCTAACCCGCGAAAGCCAGTCAGTATTCCATTTACTATTCTGGCAAAGCCGCCGCTGTCCGCTTCCATCAGCAATGGGAAGACCATGGCTAATACAATAAATGATAAGAATAAACCCAATACTATTGAAAAAAGGTGTCTTCTCCCGCCCAGTCGATTGTTACCCAGCAGAGCCAGGCTTTTATACTGGCAGCCAAAATTGCCAAAAGGAATCACCAACAGGGCATTATAGCTGTCCAGAACAATGAAATTGCTGGTTTTGCCCATAATGAGCAGACCGGTAGCAGACAGGATCCAGTACAAAGCACTGCCGAATAACAGCAGACCATGCAGCGGAGCCAGTCCGTTGTTGCTCCACAGGCCAAAACTCAGTCCTATCAGCACCACCACTGCCAGCCAGAACCATCCGGTCTTGGTAATCTGCACTCCTTTTTTCAGCAGGTACCAGGTTACTGAGCCGCAAAATACCAGGGTAAACACGGTAACCCCCCAGCCATGCCAGGAGAAGAAAACCCAATGGGCGAAAAGGAAGCCCAGTACGAAGGCAAACAGGGCAAAATAGCTGTCCTGGCGGTCAGCCGCAAAAGGTGCTTTCCCCTTCTGTGGCACCGTTATCTCCAGCAAGCTTTCCCCAGAGCCGCCTGGAATTGCTGATTCATCAGTCAAAAGGGTTTCGTTTTTGTCGATTGATTGCTCATCCATTTTGGCAACCCTCCTTATTCTCCATCATCAGGTCGGTATTCCAGTATGTCTCCGGGCTGACAATCTAGAGTTTTGCAGATTGCCTCCAGGGTAGAGAAACGAATCGCTTTGGCCTTCCCGGTTTTGAGAATGGAAAGATTAGACTGAGTGATGTCGATCTTTTCAGCCAGTTCGCCGGAGGACATTTTTCTTTTGGCCATCACTACATCCAAATTTACTACGATTGGCATAATTCCGTTCCCCTTCCCCTACACGATGTAATCTGCTTCGTTTTTGAGTTCGACCGCCTGGGCTACTACATTTTTTACTACCCGGACAATCAAGCCCATAAATGCTGCAGCTATTGCCACGAAAGCCCATGGGGTATAGTAGAACAGGGAAATTAAAGCCACCGCCGCCCCTGCAAAACAGGTCCAGGAAATCCGTCTTAACAGTTCTACGTTCTCAGCGGTAAATACTTGCCCGGTCTCGATCCGGCGCAGTAGCTTGAACAAACTATAGAGCAGATAGGCAGCCGGCACAAAACCCACATAGATAGTGGCCATAAAATAAGCTCTATTTTCGCCCTGTCCGGCCTGTGAAACGTCTGTAAACCAGTCAGTCAACCAGGGCGCTGATACCACGACAGCTAGCAGCAAACCCATAAAAATCACAATACACAACTTGGTCAGAATGATGGATTTCTCTCCATTCCACATACAATTCTTCCTTTCTCGGTCGGGTGAAGCACCCTTGATTATTTGCAGTATAGCAAAGTCATTAATGTTATACAATATATTTTTATTGTTTTTCAATAAAAATTATTCGTATTTCATCTAAACAGATATTACCAAAGTGCAGTACCTGATCTTAACTCGTCCCCAAGTCAAAGATATTGGCTGCTCGGCATAAAGAGACAGGGGAAATGGTTCANNATTGAAAAAAGGAAGCGAAAAGAGTTTCTCCGCTTCCTTTAGGATTTTATCAACCGCTGACAGCTCAACTAGCATCCTTTGGCATTTGTACAGCAGGTCGAAGTGGGAAAAACTGCCCGTAAGGATACACCGTCTAATAACCAGGAGCTTCCGGTGGTACTATTTTCGAAATAATCAAAGCGAACAATTAGCCTTGATACATTGCAGGGCACGGGTACATTAGTCGTGGCCTCGTGGAAAACATACCCCCGGTCAGGATCGTTGTTGGCGCTTAATTTGATAATGGGTACAATTATCAGATCTACAGCATTGCCGAAATTATCGATGTAAATGACCCTGGCAGTAAGGATAGGTATCGCTGCAGCAGCACCATTGCCCTTGGTGAGCAGATTTTCCGCAAAACTCAGCTTATAGATACACCCCGGCGTTACTGTAACGGTCTGCTGCAAGGTTACCGACTTGTCTTCTTCCGCAACGGTAGTCAAACTGTTAAAGCGGGCAGCAGACAGCCCCTCGTAAGCAATATTGGTGAGAGCCGGCTCATTGGCTACCCGGGCAAAATCGAAAAATACTTCCTCCCAGTACTGAAATGGGAAATTGGGTTCGCTACTGCGCACCTCAAAACCCCCGTTTTTAATTAATTCCCCGGTTTCACAGCTGCATATTGAACATCGGCAATCAATCATGTTTAGCCACCCCCTTAAATTCCTGGCAGCAAGCCGATTCCCAGGGAAGTGAGCGCAGCTGCACAGAATCCAGCAGCCACTGGGTGTTGCCCGTATTGGTTACGGAAAATTCAAATTCTATATATACACTGGATACATTGCAGGGCACCGGGATATCAGCTGTTCTTTTATGGAAGCTATAGCCCTTATCCTCGTCATTTTCACCGTCGACTTTAGCAATGGGAACATAGATAAGGTCAAACTCGGTGCCGCTGTCATTGACCCAATAGACCCTGGCGATAAGCCGGGGGGTGGTGCCGGAAGATTCCCCACGCTCGAGAAAGTTCTCGGCAAAGCTCAGTTCCAGCCTGCAGCCCGGTGTTACCGGTACAATTTGGCGAAGAGAAACTGATTTAAGTTCGGCAAGAGCAGTGGCACTACTGATAAATATGGCGGCAAAGGCTCCTTCGTAGGGTGTATCAGAGCGGGATTCAATAAATGCCTGACCACCCGTCTCTGGTATTTGCCGCCAATATAGAAATGGAGAGTCCACACTTCCGGAAATATCCTCAAAGCCTCCGTTTCTGACCAGGTTTCCTGGCTGGCAAATATCCCTGGCCACAGCACAGTCATGCTGCGAACAGGAGGAGGCACAAGATACCGCCCGCAGACTTACCCCATCCAGCAGCCATATAGTGCCCCCATCATCTCTTACGGAGAAATCAAACTGGACCGTAACTCTCGATACATCACAGGGGACGGGGATGTCGGCGGTCTTTTGATGGAATGTATAACCCCGGTCGATATTGGAGATGTTGATGTCTTTCTCAATAAAAATGCTTATAAGGTCAAATTGACTGCCGGCACCATCAGTATAAAATACCCTTCCCGTAAGGCTGGGGGTGAAATCAGAAGCAGTCAATAGATTTTCCGCAAAGCTGAAGCGGTAGATGCAGCCCGGTGTCACTGTGACATTTTGCTGCAGGGATATAAAATGTTGTTCCAGCTCGGAGGGTTCGGTGATAAACCAGGCTGAATGTACTCCCTCGTACGCCACTGGGGCCACATTAATAGGCACCCGGCTTACAATGGTATTGGACAGAGCATTGAGCACTCTCCAGTCTACAAAGGGCTGGGTTGCATTAGCACTGATCATCTCAAAGCTGCCATTCCTAACCAGTTCTCCACTCTCACAGGGACATTTCGGATTACAGCAGCAGTTTAAGCTGTCTATTTCAATTTTCACCTGATTATCATTACGATTGTTTACTGGACTGCTGCAGACACAAGGTGGTCTGGGACAGCAGTCACCAGGAAATTTCCTTCCCAAATCAAAACACTCCTTTCATTGGCTTCTCTGCGGCAAGCAGGAAACCTGTACGGCACTAAGCCGGTTAACCCCTTAAAAACAGCAGCAGGCAGAGGTCTCGGATACAGCTTGCAGGGAAACGGCATCCAAATTCCACACTGCGCCCGGGGCATCGGTTATATAAAAACTAAACTGTACGATGATTCCAGGTACATCGCAGGGTACAGGAAGATCAGCGATGTGTTGGTGCAGGTTATATTCATCCTCCTCTACGCTCTTTTGGATGGGAATGTTCAGCAGCTCATATTCATTTAAGTTTCTGTCCAGATAAATAATTCTCGCTACTAACACGGGAATGAGGGTGTCAGGCTGGAAAGTCACCAACCTTTCAGCAAATTGCAGCTTATAAAGGCAGCCTGGGGTCACATCCACATACTGGCGCAGAACCAGGGTGGAAGTTATATTGCCTGGCGGCGCGAGGGTACGAACACTGGCCGCAGCGCTGCCTTCAAAGACGTTTTGGGTATCTCTCACCAATTCGATGTCCAGGGTTCGAGCGTGCACTACCCAGCCGGCAAAGAGCTCAAAGGGGTCAGGGTTGAGAATTTCAAATCCCCCGTTTTCCAGCAGCTCTCCGTTTTCACAAAAGCAAACCGGGGGAATACACTTGTCTTTGTTTTTTGGAGAAACTTTCGCTTTTTTATTCTTTGTCACACCGCTCACTCCTTACAGCAGCAGGCGGAAATCTCGGATACAGCCCGCAGTGATACCGCGTCTAAATTCCAGATAGAGCCCCCGTTGTCAGTTATAAAGAATTCAAACTGTACGACAATGCCAGACACATTACAGGGGACGGGTAGCTCAGCTACCTGGTTGTGAAGGATGTATCTCCTATCCGCTGCTGCTTTTTGAATAGGAAGATTTAAGAGGTCGTATTCAAAGCCCTGGTATAAATAAAAAACTCTCGCTATTAGGGTGGGCGGAATCGTATCAACAGTGCCTAAAGCCACCAGTCTTTCCGCGAATTTCAGTCTATACAAACAACCGGGGGTGACGGTAACATTTTGCCGCAGCTGTAATTGTTTGGTCTCCACCATCGGTGTGACCGTAGTTTGAACACTGGCAGCGCTATTGCCTTCATATACATTGTCTGTGGTCATGGATAGATTGACAGCTTCAGAGCTCAATCCCAATCTCCAATCGGCAAATACCCGGCCGGGTTCCAAGCCGGGAATCTCAAATCCTCCATTTCGGATGAGCTCACCCGTTTCGCAGAAACAGCTGGGCGGCAGGCACTTTTCTTTATCTTTAGCACGCACAGTTACCTGATTGTCATTTTTGTTGTATATGGGCTTACAGTCCATAGTTCTATGCACCTTGCATCACTCCTTTCTGGTGTATCATATGAAAGATTCACCTTGTTTGACATATATTGTTATCGGGGTACCCCTGTTGATGGACGCAAAAAGACTGGTTCGTTTCCGGGTGAGGGCATCGGCATACCTGTTATGGGAACTCTTTTCAGTGTGAAGGATCTGCGGGATTAACATAGTAATAGTTCGGCAGGATAAACTATCTCATAATCATTTGATATGATGCTAAAATGTAATATAGTCAGTAAACTGAAAGGAAATGGATATGTACGACAGCATAATCGATACCATTGGTCATACTCCCCTGGTCAGAATAAACAAATTGAACCCCAAGCCTCACATCCCGCTGTATGCCAAGTTGGAAGGTTTCAATCCGACCGGGAGTATCAAAGACCGTATCGCTATGAAAATGATTGAACAAGCGGAAGAAAGCGGGGCTCTGACGAAGGGAAAAACCATAATCGAACCGACCTCAGGCAATACCGGCATTGGTCTGGCTATGATAGGTGCCGTAAAAGGATATGCGGTGGAAATAGTCATGAGTGAGGCAGTTTCTGTTGAACGCCGCAAGATGATCGAAGCCTTTGGAGCTAAGACTACTCTTACCGATGCTTCCCAAGGCACGGATGGAGCCATCAGAAAAGCCCATGAACTGTGCCGCATGTACCCTGATAAATACTTTATGCCCAACCAGTTTTCCAACGAATACAATAAGCTAGCCCATTACGAAACTACTGCCCATGAGATCTGGGAGGACACTGGGGGCCAGGTTACCCATTTCGTTTCTGCACTGGGCACCTCGGGTACCATTATGGGAGTGGGAATGGGATTAAAGGCTAAAAACCCTGACATTCAGATAATTGAAGCCCATCCGGTTCTGGGCCATTACATTCAGGGTCTTAAGAACATGCAAGAAGCTATAGTCCCGGAAATCTACGATGCCGCCAAGATCGACCGCCGGGTCATGATCGAATCTGAGGCTGCTTTTGCCATGGCACGAACCATTGTGGCTCAGGAAGGTATTTTTGTGGGTATGAGCAGCGGAGCAGCCATGATTGCAGCTCTGGAGTGCATTAAAGACCTGGAAGAAGGCTTTGTGGTAGTAGTCTTTCCTGACCGGGGAGAAAAGTATCTGAGTACAGGTTTATTTCACCTGGGCTCCTGACAGGTAAGTAATCAGCTAGCTGAAGATGGTTCACAGCCGGGGGTCATTTAGTGCGCTTTCCGAGACCTTCTCCCAATCGGCGGCAACAAAAAGGAAGCGGAAAGAACCGTCTGTCCTCCCTTCGCTTCCTCAATATGGTTGTCTGCATTTATTATTCGGTTCTTGGATTTAACATCAGCCCAACCGCCATGATTACCGCAAATATTATCAAATAATAGAGCACTGCCTGACCATGAGCGTAATAGGCAGCGGTCATCATAAATAGACAGGCACAGATAGCCAGCGCCGGCATAATAAAGCGCTTAAAAATGCTTAAGGATCGCTCTTTCTTTATCATCATTATAAATATGGGTATATACATAGCATAAATAGTGACGATAGGAAGCTCAGAACTGTCAAAGCTAAATGGGCCAAACCAGGCAACAGGTGCTAAATTTGCTCCAAAGAAGTATAACAGCCACATAGCACTTAACAGAAGACCTAGAATAGCGGCGTTGGACGGCATATTGGTGTTCACATCAATAGATTTATAGATTTCCGGATGGAGCCCCTTATTCCTGGCTGCCAAAGCGTAAAAACCACGGGTGCATCCCATCATCAAACCATTCAGAGTGCCTAAGCAAGATATGACTACTACTACAAATAGCACGGTTCCGCCCAGGTTGGAAAATAGAGTATTAAATGCGATCTTTGCCCCGGTTTCACCGCCTTGCATTACAACGCTATTGGGAACTGCGCCTGCCAGTCCAATATAGTAGAAAATATATATCAACGCGATAAATAGTGTTCCAAAGGTAAGGGCCAGGGGCAGATTTCGTTTGGCATCTCTTAGTTCGGCATTGATACTGGTAGCAATTATCCATCCTTCGTAAGCAAAAGCTGTAGCTACCAAGGCTGTAAACAGCGGATTGCCGCTGACATCAGCAATCACTCCACTGGTAAAATTCGTAACCAGCACCCCGTTTGACAATCCAGCAATAGTGCCCACAATGGCCATCAGGGCAAGGGGAATCAGTTTGATCATGGTCGTAGATACCTGGAATTTACCGGCAAGTTTGGGAGACAAGGCATTCAAAGCGAAAATCCCTATAAGGTAAAACCCCGACAGCGCCATGGCCTCACTACCTACTATGTCCCACCCCAGCAAAACACAGGTATATCGGGCTGAAACCCAGGCCAGTACGGAAGTTAGAGTGGGATAATAAATGGCTGCCATAAACCATCCTACCAAATAACCGTACTTAACGCCTACCGTTGCTTCCGCGTAATCGACTACTCCATTCACTTTTTCATATTGGGTGGCCAAGGTAGCAAAAACATAGGCACATATTATCATTATGATTCCACCTAAAGCCCAGGCCAGAATACCTTGGGGGAGATTGCCCCCAGTGGCAACTAAGACCTTTTCGGCTTTGAAGAATACGCCCGCGCCTATGACGATTCCAACTACCATTGCTATAGCAGTTAAAAGACCATACTTTTTTTGCAGCTCGTCTCCCATAGTTCATTCTCCCTACTTTGTTTTGTTGTATAGTCTGTGGAAACAACTCAATTCGCTTAAATTGTACTGTATGGGAAACCTTAAACCAAAAACAAATATTACCTTATAACTAACGGATAAACACGCGTTTGGGGATAAACGCAGCCTTCTAAGCAGGGGGACATTTTTTCTCCAATGAGCAAAAACCCAAACCTTCTTAGTGGTCTGGGTCTGTAGATCAGCAGCACGGCAATGTCGTAGGGAGGTTATTGGCCTTATTCAGTCGGCTTCAGCATACCAAAGCTATCCCAAGAGATTGATAACCATTCTCTGCCAATCCTCTCGTTTATATTGACGAGGCCTATCAATGTAATCCCGGTATATCGGGGGTAGCTCTATAATTGCTTGCTGGGGGCAGGCTTTTATACACTTTTCACAACCTGTGCACGCTTCGGCTTTGACAACATGAGCGTGTTTATGTCCAATAATTCTCGATTTCCCAATAACCTTCTTAGGGCATTCTTCTATACACTCCCAGCAAGCTGTACAGTAAGAAGGATTAATAGCAATAAACCTGGTTAAGTGTTCTCTTATCTTTTTTATCCGTCTCATCACGTTTTCCTCCCATTCAAACTCTGCAAAAACTCCAATCGGCAATTATCACCTATGTACAGGCCACAATGAATGAAAACACCCTCTTTAGATGTAGGGGGAGTTTTAGCCTCCAGCAAAGTACGCCAACGCTAAAGCTTGGTCAACGAGTCTTTCTTCTTGAAGCAGTGGAAGCTTAAGTATCCGCTACGGGGCATGAGTTCGCCACGTCACTACGCAGCATATTGTAATTAGTCACTTTCTGGGTTCACTCCGCCCCGTTGGGATTCATAATCCCCCATAATATTATGTCAGCTACTTTATTCATGGCGTCATTAAACGATAAAGAATTGTGTATGAAAAAATCCTGATCATCCATCAATTCCTTCACAGTGCCATTAAAGATTAGGCTGAGCATAGTTAAGTCAACCGGGCGAAAACAGCCAGCCTTAATACCTTGGTCTAGTAAAGATTCAATGGTTTTCCATTTTTCTATCCGGTGCCGTTCACCCTTTTCCCACTCTTTGGGAAAGTGGCGTTTTAAGTCCAGCATGGCGCGAATGCTAATAGTCATTGGAGGATAAATCACGGTTAACGCCTTTAATTTCTCAGCTACATTTAACGTGTTATCATCGAGTATACTCTTCTCTTTTTGGCGTACAGTAGCTAATGATAAGTCCACTATAGCTCCCACCAACTCTTCTTTTGATCTAAAATGCGCGTACAAAGTACTTTTGCTAATTGACAGGCGTCTGACCAGATCATTCATGGTAAACTTTATACCAGACTCGGTTATTTCTTCTATTGCTGCTGCTAAGATTTGATCGCGCAATTATTATTCACCACCCTTGCCTGAACTCTCGGTACCGAAAAGGTTTTTTTGGTACTGTATGCACAGATTAACTCATTTCTTGTGTTTATGTCAAGAGTTGGTTGATTTGATTATTGGAGGATTTTGTATAACTTTTCTTGAATTATTGGTGGTTTTTTAGAATGTCATCATGAGGGGTGGCGAAGTATCTACGACATTTACAAGACTCTTCGCTATCGCTCAGAGTGACAATATTGAAGGATGTCTCGGGGATGGGATTGTTGACAACTCCCCTGGGACGAAGCAGAGGGAAGCAAAAAGAACGTCCCTCCGCTTCCTATATCCCCTTTTCTTGTAGCATAAACCAGGCTATCATCAGCCATATGGCTATGGCTATTACACCCAGGATCTTCTCCCACCAGGACATTGTTGCCCTTTTGCCCACCAGATAAAGGACTATAATAATGCTAAAGAAAATGAGTAGAATAAGAGCTATGTAGAACAAGGAGTTCCATCCTGTTTTTAGCCATCCTAGGATGAAAAGGGTTAGTAGTAAACTGATTTCAAATACTGCACTGAGCATGATCCGTTCCTCCAACAACATTTTCAATGACTGGTGATCATCGAGTGTTTTTCATAATTGTCATCCTGAGGCAAAACCAAAGGATCTAGCTCGCCCCTTCTATGCAAAATTCCCATTCCGCGTCACGGCCGGCAAGCTGCTTAAGACTTGTAATAAATCATATTCTCCATCAAGTCCGGATCAAGATTCTCGGTTTTGCTCACCTTCATATAGCGCGCCTCCAGTATCTTACACTGTTTTAGGCGGGCATTATTAAACTGAGTAATGATAGCATTGTATTGGGGATTTGTTAATAGATTATCACGAATGGTTCTGGAAAAGGGGCAGTGCTTGAACAAGATTTCCCGGGCTACCTTGTTTAGACGCAGTAACCCATTGGATTCATAATTGATCCAGGTTTGATAATCTGCTGCAAAAATATTACGGGGGTTATTGCGGTATCTTTTGACTATAGTTTTGAGTTTGTCCCGGGCATCTGCAGACAATTCCCGATTTTTAGCATAGAACTGTATGTAATCACTATAATCTGAATACAGAGAGATCTCGTTGGCTTTATTTATTACATAGCTAGACATGTTTTTGGATAGATCCCAACGAAATTGCCCCACCGCATCTATCATTAGGTCATCCAGATCCTTATTGGTAAAAAGGGGAAATAAAAAGCGTCCCGGGGAGGTTTTTACTTTACCGCTCAATACCTGCCACATCACAGACCGTTGACCAAAGCACGGTATAAGGATAATTTCCGGTAGTACCGGCTTCATAATCAGTTCAGGGGCTAGTTGCCGATTGGTATGAGAGAATACGATCTCGCGATGAAATGCGGAAAAATCAACTGCCAGTAGTTTATTGAGACTGGCTTCGATTTTAGCTGGTGTAACCAGAGAAGCCTCGAGATCATGGCTGGCCATCTCCCCATGAAGAATGGGTAAGTAACCGCTAGTTTGTCCATAACAAAGTCGCTGACCTAATTTAAATAGGTTATTTATCTCATGGTTGAGCCGACCATCCAAGTCTGCGTCATAGGCTGGTTTATCTTTGTCGGTCACTTCCTGCCGACGTTTCATTTCCACGAACACTTCATGGTAGTCTAGTCCAAATTCATTTACCGACGGCTCCCGGGTGCGTTGAAAAACTTCTTGCAGCCAGGACTTGAGGTGATATATTGAACCGCCTGATTGCTTTGGAATTTCCTTGGCTAGCTTGTAGAGCGTATTGATCTGCTCTACACTTAGCAGTCTTTCGTCCATATATCCAAAGTACAAAAACATTAAATAAAGTTGATCAGAATTATCTTCCTCTTGTACCCTCTTAAACACCGACGTATAGGCTTCAAAAAAAGTCGCACTTAACTGCGCTCGGATCGGTCGGCTGGAAGGATCGGAAAAAGATTTGTCTTTCATATTGATAAAAGTCTTCAGATTAGACTGGAACTGATAAGCCTTTTCCCGGCTGATACCTGCATAAGCTAAAATCTTATCAGTGCTGTTATGAAGTTCTTCAGGAATACCCGGGGTTGGATCCACAGATCCCGCTCTGGTTATACTGTTAACTTTCATAATATTTGCGAACCCTCCCCCCAAGTCTAAAATTTTGATATTATTGGTATCAGTTTACATTTTACTTGTTTACGGTATATTATACACCATTTTCCATCAGCTTTACTTTCCTTACCCATTGATTGATAGGCATTTCTTTGATTAACTGAGGGAAAGCTCCTCCAAATCCAGCTGGTTAAGAATGTCCCTCAAATGTATTAGTTCTTCCCGGGTCAGGGTAATCCCTTTACCCATCTTCTCATGTTCCGGAGCCCAGTCCCGAATATCGACTTTGGGCGCCCGTTCATTCCAACTGATCAGATTGATCTCCTTTTGCCAGCCACGGGTTCCCTGGGAAAGTATCCCCAAAGACCTGGTAATTTCATATTTTATATCAGCCAACTGTATCCCCCTTCCCTAAATTTACATAATAATCAATTTTTATTATACTATATCCACAAATCGTCCAAGACTCTTCTAAATCTTGTAAATCTGCCCACTTTCAACATTTGTGTTTACCAGAGAAGCCCTTGTAAGCTGGCGAGATTGCCGATAAGATGAATGGGGGAAGAAATAGTTCAGGTAGAGTCGTCAGGAGGGAGTTTAACAATGATAATTGGCGTTGATATAGACAATACCATTACCCATACTACCGAAATGATCATGCACTATGCTAAAATATATGGCCAGGAAAAAGGACTAAATACCACACCTGACCTACGCTATTATTATTTGGAAGATGCCCTGGGATGGGAGACAAAAGATGCAGATGATTTTTTCGACCAATATCTGGGGCATGTCTATCACGATATGCAGCCCAAGGAACAGGCTGTAGAGATTCTGGCTGAGCTAAAAAAACAACATGAGTTGATATTGATCACTTCACGCAACAGCAAATTTCCTCAGGTGGAAGAAGTGACCCGTAATTGGCTGGCCCGTAATAAAATTGCCTATGACCGGCTAATTTTGAATGCTACCAGTAACATGCACTTTTTCAGCAAACTGGCAGTCTGCCGGGAACATCAGGTGGACATCATGATCGAAGACCACTACGAACTGGTCAGCGAAATAAGCCCGATCCTGCCGGTAATTATGTTCGAATACCCCTACAATAACCACCTGCAGTCCGACGGCATCATCCCGGTTCGGCACTGGAGTGAAGTTAAAGAATGGATCGACAGCTATCAATCCCTGCAGATCAACAGTGTTGGCTAGGGATATCATGATACAACACATAAAGGGAACTTACAAACACGAACTAATGGAGAGAATGCTAAATAGGTTTTTGCGCCTTTCCAAATTATGTTAATATGTAAGACAAACTCATGCAATCATTAAACACTGCTAAATGCCAACGGATTATCGAGGAAACGGAGGCTACATTTTTATGGATAAAGAGCAGATTATTGAAATAGTCAAAAGCTATGCTGCTGTCGTTGACCAGCACTTAAAACCTAGGCAAGTGATTTTATATGGTTCTTATGCTAAAAACAACTGGCAGGATGATAGTGATATTGATGTAGCTGTAGTCGTAGATTGCGTGAGGGGCGACTATTTAGAGAATGCAGAACTTCTTTATAAATTAAGAAGAGATATTGACGAACGACTTGAACCTGTATTAATCGAAGAAGGTACTGATAGAAATGGTTTCCTCACTGAGATACAAAAATACGGCCAAGTAATCTTAAACAAGGTAGATGTCTAAGCATAAATATTTAGGGCACAAGGGAACACACAAATGTTCCTTGTGCCTTTTGTTTTGTCCATAAAAGGCGTGTTAGAAGTAAAAATGTCCTTACCGTCAGACCCGTCATGCATTTAGGCGTGAAAACCTAGAAAAGTTCAATCTGTTGGGTATTTCCTAGGCGGCGCAGGGATTCGGGAGCGTGATCTTGGAAATAGGCCTTGCGAATTTCCTGTTCGGTGGTCACCAGGTATTTATCGGAACTGGCTGTTGGACGCAGCCGACAGCTGTAGACCACCGGGAAGTATTCCCGTACGAACTTGCCTTCTGCCAGAGCAGTTAACGCAATAATCTGAAATCCCAGCTGCTCAGCGATAAAGAAAACCGGATCCAGAACGTGATCACTGGAAGCTTTGCCAAAGGGATTATCGAGAATGACAGTTCGGCTGCGCTGGGCCCGGGGATCAATGGCCTGGCGTTTTTCCGCCAGATAGTTGAGCAAGCCCAGGAAAAGCGCCATATTTTTGCTCCACTTCTCTCCTCCCGACCACTGATTGGAGCTTTCCCAGCTGCTGGGATAGCCACTCACCTGACTGTCAGCAGTTACCTTACGACATTTTACCTTGATGGTCTTATCGTTCATCACAATGCGCAGCAATTGCTGCGATTGCAGCCATTTCAGCAGGTCTTTATGAATAAGCCCATAATCTTCCTTGCCAGATTCATCACGATAGTGGGGGCCTTCGATCTGGTTAATTATCCAATCAACATGGGATTGCAGCCGGGCTTTGCCCTCCTTTTCATCCCAGGAAGGTACCTCAAAAATAAAAATCTCTTTCCAACTTTCCTCTACCTTCACCCTGGTTTTACGTGGAATAAGACGCAATTCCCCTGCCAAGGTCACCAAATAGCCATATAAGTGGTTAATGAACTGCTGTAACTCCCGGTCATGCTCGCGCATATCATCCTCAAACATACGCACTGTTTTGGCTATTCGCTCAGTCATTCGGGTTCTCCAGGACCATACCTCCTGGTAATCTTCATAACTGAGCCCATCAGTCACCATCTTCCTCAGCTTGGGATCACTGACCTGTTGTTGGCAAAAATTGTTCACCCGGTTCTTTTCCCGATCCAGGTATTCTATTTGCTGAGCCAACTCATTTTTTTGCTCTTGCAGTTTCTGGACGTGCTCTTCAATAACCTGAATAGGTCGGTAGGGAAATTCCTGCTCAACCGTTGCCGGCAGATCACATTCACTGATCTCTTCGGGAAGGAAATCAAAGCGTTCATTTTTTTTCTCTAAAGAGTCCCTAGCCTGCTTGATGAGGTTAAGTTCCCGAGTTACTCTATCTACCTGCTCCTGCAGGTATTCCTTTTGCTGCTGTAGTTTCTCCCTCTCCCCCTGCAACTGCTGTTGCACTATGGGCAAGGGATCAGCAAATATTACCCTTTCACTATAGTTACGAAAGAATTCCTCTTCCTGACGTTTATAGCGATCCTCTTTGACACGGTAATCTTTGTCTGCCTGTTCTAACCGGAAATTGAGTTGGTCAAGCTTAGCTTTACCCGCCTGCACCCGAGGAAGCAGAAGATCGATCTCCTGATCGCCTCCCGGTGGAAAGGCTAACTGGGTGTCAATCTCATATTCACATACCAGACTACTGCGTTTCAAATCCATTTCCAGTTGTTCTTTAGTCTGGCGAGCTACTTGTAAACGTTCTTCAATCAGCTGGCGCCCCTGCTGCTTTTGCTGTAAATTATCCAGCAGATCCTGACGCTGACGAGTTAGCACCAGGCGTGACAAATCAGTAGGCTGGGGTTGGCAGTCCTGCACTTGCTTAAATAAATCCTCATTTTGAAGGTGACTGATTTGCAAGTGAACTCTATTCAGGTCTTGCTGACATTCATTTAATTGATCCCGCCACTGGTGGAGCTCTCTTTCCCACCTGGTTAGTTCCCGACCCCTTTCCTTGATCAATTGATCATTCTGCTCAATATCGGTACGCAGTCTTTCCCGTTCAGCTGCTTTGCGCAGGTACCTCTGAGCTTCCAAAAGTCGCTGACTAAGAAAACTGATCTCATCCTGAGTGTCTTGGAGCCGTTTTCGTAGTTGAGAAATAAGCCGGGATATTTCCTGCTCTCTGTTTTCCTGGGCACGAATGGATTGATCCAGCTGAACCACTGATGCATGAGTGCTGCGCAGCTCTTCTCGCAGTTGGTTATACTGCTCATAAGGGTGATGGTGCCAGAAGTTTTGCACCTGCCGCCAGTATGCCTGCAAATCTTGCAGTTCTGTTTCCCGCTGCAGACGAGCTTGGCGTAATTGCTCCGCTGTCTTCTCCAGTTCCTTTTTCCAGTTTTCGAAAACGCCACGAGATAGGTTAGCTTCCCATCCGACCGGAAATACCTGCCGCTTAACATCCTCTCTTTTCACTTCCGGTTGTTCGATGGCGTCTATCAGTTTCCTAGCCTCCTCGGTAGTAAGGATAAAGAGGGGTTGGGTCATTTCCTTTTGATATTTGGCTAAGCGGTTCATCAAACGGTCAGCCTCACTGGCACGGCAAATCAAGGTAATAGCCCAAAAGGGGTATGTCAGGAAATAATCAGCCTCCGAGCGGTGGCGCTGCTGAGCTGCGTTTTGCACAAACAAGGTACCCGCTTCCAAATACGAGAATTGTTCCCGGATTTCCTCGATCCAGCCCTCCACCAGTGGGTCGGCGCTGTAATAGGTAGTGTGTTCATATAAGGCAAATAAGGCTGACGTCTGGCTATCCCTCACCAGAGCCCGCTCCTTTTCGTTGTGTAAAGTCTCTACCCGGTGGATTAGATGCTCACTGATGCGATGCTGGTGTAGATATAACGAGTCAATAGTCGAAAACTCCGGCGATATCTCCTGTAAGTGCCGTAGCAGTGCCTGCTGTTGTTCTTCCAGGCTATCCACTTGCAGTTTCAGTTTTTCTTCTTGGCGGACAGCTACCTGCAGGTGCCGCCGCTCAGCCGGTAACCGCTCCTGTAAGGTAGTTCTTTCCTGGATCATCTGCTGCAATTCTGTCTCATTGGCCTGCCGATCCTTCTCCAGCCAGGCAGCCCGCTGTTCCCAGCGTTCCTTTTCCTGCGCTACCTCATCGTGTTGATAATTGTCCAAAATGGCACGCGCTATTTCCTGCATTTCCGTTTCCGCTAATTCCATCTGGGTCTGAGCCTGGGCTTTCTTAATCAACAGATTCTGGTATTCAGTTTGGTGCAACTGATAGTGGCGGCTTATTTCATCCTTTTTCCTTTCCAATTGCTCCTTTCGCGCCAGAATCTGCTGTTCCTGACTTTGCAGTTCGCTCTCCTCGCGCAGATAAATATAACGCAGTCTGGCATCCACTTGCTGCAATTGATTGGCCAGAACTTGTACATCGGCATCTTTATCCAAGTCTTCCAATTGACTCTGGCATAAGCTCACCTTTTCAGTTTGGACACGAATTCCCTCCCGAAGCCTAGCCAGTTTGAGATTTTCCAGGCGGCGGTGCTGGCGACGGTAATCCTCCTGCTGGGAATGGCATTGTTCCTGTTGCTGCTGCCACACCTGGCGAGCCTGCTCCATGTCTTGTTCTAAATTAGCCAGTTCATAGGAAGCTAGGTGTCGATCCAGTTCCTGGCATTGTTCCTGCCACATACGGCTAGCCTCCTGATGCTGCCCCAGGGCTTCTTCCACTCGCCTTTCTTCCTGTAATGCTAATCTATATAGAGTTTTGGCCTGACCTTTCGCCTGAGCCATTGCCTGTCCGGCTTGGTGATAGGCGGTAAAGGTATCGACATAGCGCTCGATCTGGACATTTACTTTTTGGCTCTCTTCAATGCGTTCCCGTAGCTGACGGTGTTTCTTAAAATGTTCTCTTTGCTTTTGAAATGTCTCGACAAATTCCTGACTTCCACTGCCGGCCAGAGCCTCTTCCACGGTAGGGATCAGCAACTGGTCTACCAGCTGAGCGGTGGTCTTACAGCCCTCAAAGAATCCTTCAATTTCTCCCTCAGCACTATTGATGCGGGCAATGCTGCGCCATTCGGAGATTATTATCTTAAAGTTTTGCTCTATATACTGCTGGTATTCACGGATGAGTGGAAAATAGTGGGCGTTCATGGAGTTGCGACTCATGGTCTGATAATAGTCATACATTTCCTCTTTGCTAGCTGGACGCAGACGTCCATCGCTACCCTGACGTACCAGTGGAAGCCTCTCCAGCGAGTTTTCGTCCTCGCTCTCATACTCATAAACATATTTATAGGAATCCAAGCCATCTTTGCTGCTGAACAACGTAACGACGGTTAGGGCGTACTTACGGGGTTTTTCATTAATGATCCATTCTACCGCAATATGAGCAGGGCTGTTTTCCAGTTCAAAAGTGTTTTTGGCCTTGCGTTCAGCCAGAGCGGTATGTGGTAGGATAGTCTGTAAAACTGCCTGTACCAGTACGGTTTTGCCCCCACCGTTCTCCAACAGGATAACCCCATTATGACTGTCAAAACTGAATATTTCGTCACCGTAGCGTTTGGCTCCATTTTCATACACCAGATTTGTAAAGCGAATTTTAGATATAGCCGGCATTTATCCTCACTCCTTGGGTAGTTCCAGCTGGTACATAAATTCCAGGATGTTCCGGTTATGTTCCACTTCCATATAATAACGCTGGACAATAATGTGCGTTTTTTCCGTCAGTTGCACCTGATCTTCTCCGATATCCCGTATCAGATCTTGATCCAACAGAAAACGTTTGGTCTGATTTAAGAAAGCCAGACGACTGATGGTGCGCCCATCCTGAGATTTGGCGGTTTCCTTCAAGTCATCCAGGGCGTCCCATTTTTCTATGATAAGTTTCCAATTATACTCCTGATCGCGTTCCACTTTTTCCAATTCCTCCCCATCAAGCTCCTTAATTGCCAAAAGACGCTGATTTAGACTACTCAACCATTCGTTCATCGGCAGGAAATCACGGGTGGGATTGGCCGTCTGATAGCTATCATAAAACTCTCCCAGCAGAACAATGATTGCCACATACATCAGGTAAATGTCGGCATTTAAAGCCCGAGATGTCAAGTAGCGGTTTTTTAGAGTCTCGTTAGATACATGATAAGGGGAAGCAAGTGCTAGAGGAACTAGAATAAGCTGATCCCCGGCGGGAATCACCGTGCAGTCAACTTCCTTCGCGAACTGCTCCACCAAGCCCCGTACACTATCATCGGCCAGATAAAGGCGCAAGGCCTCCCTATCCGCAGTTCCCTGGGTCGAGAGCGCCGCGTATATTTTGAAAGCTGTGGTTACTTGGGATTGGTCATAATACATTACCTTCTGCCTCCAATGTCAGTTCCATATCTTTTATAGTGTAGCGGTCAGTGACCTCAAGCACCGGATCTTTCTCCCGCACAGTCACTTTGGCAGCTCGCTGACTAAAAACCTCCCTTACGCCCCCCAATAATCCTGCCAGTTCTTCAGACTCTATTTGTCTAAGTTCCAAGGGTGCACGCTGATGCAGCAATATCCAGAATTCATAGAAATGACGGCTTTCCAGTACCTGTTCATATCCATGAGCGCGGCAGTACTGCACTACCTCCTGCAGGGTGGTTTGGTTTTCTTCCCCGATAGAATCCAGGATCAATTCAGCTATATACTGGTAATTCTGACGTAATTTCTGATGTTCCTGCATCACTTGTTGTTCATCCAGTAATTCCAGAAACTCTGCATTACGCTCTGCCTGCCGCCGTCCTTCCAGCCTTTGGGGTGCAAAGACCGTCAACAATGACCAGGTTTGCTTTCTTTCCAGAAATAGAAATGGTTTAAGCAGTTGACGGGCGGCTGTTAACGGTAAGGGAGTGGATAAAAGTCGATCACCTATTTCTTTTTGGAAGTTAAAAGAGTCAATACCCGCATAATACAAGGACTCCTGAGCAGCCTGCAGGGCAGTAGTTTTCATTTCAATACTATCCCGCAGCAAAAGTCCATGTTGATGATGTACCTGGCTCAGCTCGGCATCTATGCGTATCACCAGTTCGTAGGTCTGTTGGTCTTTGGCAGTGCGCCGTTCGTAACTCAAGCGCTCCCTAGTCTCCCTTACAAAAGCCTGCAGTTCTTCAAACTCGCGGTCTTCCCGACTGAGACGCAGATGGATCTCCTCCACCGTATCCCGATAACGTTGATATATCTGCTCTGACACGATATTGCGCTGGATCTCATGGCGCATACGGGTGATACGCTCCTGCAGGCTTTCCACGGCAATGCGCATTTCATCGATTTGGCGCAAAGCTCCCCAGAATTGACCGCGCTCCAGTTGTTTACGTAACAGTAATTGGTTGATAGATACCTGGAACTCACTGAAGTATTCACGGGTAGCAAAAACCAGTTCCAATCCGTCCTCATCCAGACTGTAATATTGGCTATTAGTACGTGTGTCAAAGCGATCCGCCTTTAAGATCGTGTAATAAACCGTATCCGGTGAGCGAGTCTCCCAGTTGTAAAAGTTGCGCGCGTTTCTTTTGCCACTAGGTGGTCGGAATACTTCTATGATATCACGGGCCAGTTTTTCAAAACCGCGATCATCCAGATCTAGTTCCCCTTGATTTATGGTCTGGAGAAACCGGGCTAATTCCCGAACACCGGTCTTATGATTACGTACCAGCATGTTTTCAAAAAAGAACAACAAGGTCAGCAAGCCCAGACTGTAATAATCAATCGGGCGGCCGCTATGGTCGGTGGTCTTTTTATTCTCCAGTCGGTACAAAGGATCAAATAAAGCCAGCCGCTGCATACGTTCCCGGTAGCTGGCTGTTATGTTTTTGCTGTTTATATCCACCTGGTACTCCTCCAGATATGCGCCATCTCCGTACGGGTCAGACCCTCCTGAGGATAGTAATGACCTGCTGTTAGTAACTGGCTGATCTGTTTTGCTTGGTCAGGAGTGAAAAAGTTTAGAAAGCTTTGTAGCGCCTGGTCGTTGCAGCGCTGGTATTCCTTGCCCTGGGGGGCAGGCCTTTGCAACAGAGCCTGGTAAAACTCTACGGCAGGACGGGCAGCACAATATCTGTACAGAGCATACCAGATGCTGATACCTTCATAGTCCAAATCTCCAAAATAATAGATGCACCGTGGTCTACCGGCAGTGCTTAGTTGCTTGTCCAAGAGGACTATATCCGCAGTTATCTTCCACCCTGCTCCATATATCAGACTCAAGAACTCGGTATCCGGTAGAGTATCCAGCAAAGCGTGAAAAGGCGTTTTGTTCTCCACCGCCAGATGCAGCAGTGTCTCACGCTGTAAGGCAGGGGGATTCACCGCCAGCATAAGCGGATCTGGCTGGGATATTATCTGCATAGCCTCCCATAGATTCAGACGTTCCAAGAGGGCTTTCCCACCACCCGTCTCGATCCACTTCTCATCTCCGACCAGCTGGTAGGCGCGCTCTGGAGCAGAAGCTGGGACAGCAGGAAGACCATTTTTTTTCAGATATACATCGATCATTTCTATCCAGGGGCGGTCTTGCTCCCAGCTGGCCGCCGGCAGATTATAATAAGGATCCAGATCAATATGAGGATCTAAGGCCAATTGATAGGTTTGGATATCCCGATGATAGTTAAGAGGCAGCTTCGATTTTACAATGCGGTAGGAATTATGCAGAAGCGAATTCTTCAGGCTTGTCCCATGGCTTTTAACTGGCACAAGAACACCCGAATTAGTATACTCGAGTACTATGGTGGCAAAGTCCTCAAAACGGGTATCCCCTGCTGCCAAATTTTCCAATTCTCCCAAGGACACCGTTTTCTTGCTGTATCTATAAAGAAAGGATAGCAAGCGTTCCTTCATCCTCTACAATCCCTTGTTGTTATTTGGGATTATTATAGCACATGCCTCTCCCCGTCATTTGGCTTTCGTGAACATCTCTCTGTTTCCCACTGATTGCAGGTTGTCTGTGCGGAGGTTATACTGAGATAGGGTATGTCCCCTACTTTTGTATAGTATCGAAAAAGAGGATCGCATAATATGGAAAAGGAAAATTTGACCTCGCGCGACTTACAGGCCATCGAGACCCGGCGCAAGATTTTTAATACGGCCGCTCAATTGATTGCGGAAAAGGGATTCGATAATGTGACCGTGGAAGAAATCTGCAAAAAATCCGGAGTTGCCAAAGGGCTATTCTACCACTATTTTCATTCCAAAGCCGATATCGTGATTGAAACCTATATAGATGTGGATAACCAGTATAGCGCTGAAGTCATGGCCTTGCCAATTACTGCTCCTTATGACCGGGTTATCTACGCAGTGTCTTTCCAAGCCCGCTATGCCAAAGCCAAAGGCTTAGAATTTGTAAAGCAAATCTACAAACACCAACTGGATTCTGGAACTGCCTTCTTCATATCCGAAGACCGGGCTTTTTTTAGATTGATTCGCGATGCCATCCGCGAAGGTCAGCAGACCAACCAGTTGCGGACAGATGTTTCGGCCGAAGTCCTTACTCGCCTCGTTCTCAGTATCTCCCGTGGCATCACCTATGATTGGTGTTTACATGATGGAGATTACGATATCGAAAAGCTCATGCACCAATCCTTTCAAATGCTCTATCCTTGCTTCCGATCTTGACATCTACCAGTAAAATATTATCGCCCAACATTTCAAATCATTAGTGAATTATCACGATTATGTCGCTTCGTGATTTTCGTTGACCCTAGTCGATGACTGCAGTATACTGAAATTAAAGTTTCATTATTGCATAAAGGGGGAATAATACCATTTATTCATCTATGACGCGACTTTGAATTTGAATAGGAGGAAGTAATATGGATAGTATTGGTTACCAGTATCAATTAACGCTACGCGCCTTTCTAGATTACGGTCTAATGTATGCCCCTAACCAAGTGATCAAGTATCGAGATGAATTGCAATTTACCTACCTGGAACACTATGATCGAGTCAAACAATTATCCAATTCCTTAGCTTACCTGGGTGTAAAACCAGGGGAAGCGGTCGGCATGCTGGAATGGGATACCCACCGTTACTTGGAAGCTCATTGGGCCATCCCCCTGTACGGAAGTCTTTTTCACACCGTCAACGTTCGTATGGCCCCGGATCAGGTCGCCTTTTGCATCAACCACGCCGAAGATGTAGTGCTATTTGTCAACGAAGATTTTCTCCCTCTTATCGAGAGCATCCAGGATCAATTAAAGACTGTTCGCGCTTATGTTTTGATGTCGGATAAAAAAGACTATAAACCCAGCACGACCCTGCCAAATGTTTACCTTTATGAAGACCTCTTGGCCTTGCAATCCACCGATTATGAATTTCCGGAGATATCAGAGAATACCCGCGCTACTCTGTGTTACACCTCTGGTACTACTGGTAATCCTAAAGGAGTCGTTTTCACCCATCGTGATCTTTTCATGCATGCCGTATCGGTTTGTATGACCTGGGGTCTGTATCCAGGAGGAATGGAATTCAGAGCTAATCAGGTTTATATGCCCCTAACCCCTATGTTCCATGTGCAGGCTTGGGGCGTGCCCTATTTCTCCTTTATGCTGGGATGTAAATATATTCTGCCCGGTCGCTATGAGCCCGACAAGATCCTCAAATGGCTGCACGAAGAAAAGGTCAATTTCAGCCACTGCGTAACTACCATTCTGCACATGTTGGTCTTCCACCCCGATGCAGAAAAATACGACCTCAGCAACTGGCACGTTGGTTTAGGCGGTGCCAAGCTCAACCGGCAGTTGGCGGAACGCGCCTGGGAACTAGGTATCCTGACCCAATCCTGTTATGGTATGACCGAAACCTGTCCGGCCATGACCCTGGGACAGTTAAGAGAGGAACACCTCGACTTGCCCATGGAGGACAAGATTTCCTATTATATAAAAAGCGGTATTCCCTGGATCTTCTCCCGCGTAAAAGTAGTGGATGATGACTTTAATGATTTGCCTCACGATGGACGTTCAGTAGGCAATGTAGTGGTGCGCACTCCCTGGTGCACCCATGAGTACTTCCATGAGCCTGAAAAGACCCGGGAATTGTGGAAGAATGACTGGCTAAACACTGGAGACGTGGGTTATATTGACTCGGAAGGTTATTTAATGATAACTGACCGCAATAAAGACGCTATTAAATCCGGGGGTGAGTGGATATCCACTTTGACTCTGGAAGATGCCATCAGTCAATTCAAACCAATATTAGAATGTGCGGTTATCGGGATACCCGACGACCGTTGGGATGAAAGGCCCTGTGCCTGCATCGCCCTGAAGCCCGGAGAAACAGCCACTGCCGAAGATGTCCAAGCCCACCTGGAAAGATTCGCGGCTGANNNNAACGTACTGCGCCAGATGTACGCCGAGAAGCATAAATAGATCAGTAAAGCTAGCAGCCAGCAACTTTTGCTTCGATCGAAGTTGCTGGTTGCTGTAATTTTGTTGACCCAACAAAACGTCCCCTTGTGTCCCTTGGATCCTCTATATTCGGGCGGTTATTCTGCCAGTTAAACTCAGATCATAATCGCCTAAACCCTGCACTTCATTTTTAAATGCGGCAGAATTTAAGACCTCCAACATCCTGACTACAGAGGCCTTGTTGATATCCTCATATCGAAATGCCAGTTCATAATCCTCGGTCTGCAAAGGAACAAAATCAATTCCCCGTACCTGCATAGCAGCTTTTTCATTGCCCAGGCCAACGTCAGCCGTACTCCGTGCTACAGCGCTAGCTACCGCCAGATGTGAGGACTTAAATTCACTATAACCATTGATAGATTGACGGGTAATCCCCAGCTGGCGCAGCTTTTCATCTAATAAGACCCGGGTGCCACAGCCCGGTTCACGATTTATAAAGCGTATTTCGCCACGTCTCAGGTCTTCCCACTTCATGATGTTGAGAGGATTGCCAGAGCGAACATAAAATCCCTGCTGTCGCTTAGCCAGGTGTACGATACCTGCCGGCAAACCAGGCAGCAGTCGCCTTACAAAAGGAGCATTATATTGGTTGGTATCCGAATCCCACAAGTGTATGCCAGCGGCATCGCTCTGGTATTTGTACAAAGCCAGAAGTCC
>DBRE01000056.1 GCA_002305535.1 Syntrophomonas sp. UBA1376 | reverse complement strand
CTTCTCCCCAAAATTCAACATATCTAGAGCAAAAAAATGTCCTGGCCCTCGCCATAAGAAGACAAGCTTTTGGCTTGATATAGGGTATGGTAAAAATACCTTCAATATCGTCATTATTGGTTGTGATGTTCAAAGGAGGTAGTAATATGTCAAAAATTATAGGTACCTGCGATTATCAGTCTCTGATACTGGACAACATCACTGAGAGCGTGATAGTTGTCGACCCTACCGGCACCGTCGATTATATGAACCATCAGGCCCGATTGATTTTTGACTGCCAGGAGTGTAGTGACATCAACATCTGGGAGCTGCTACCTAAAGCCTATAAAATGAACCAGCACCAAATAGAATCCATTATCCATTCTATTAGGACAACCCATACCTGGCAAGGTGAAATCAGCCTCATGATGCAGGAGAAACCCAGAGTATTCATGCACCGGATCAATCCTATGGTACAGGCAGGCGAGATCAAGGCTTATGTAATAATATCGACCGATATCGCCGATCTGGTGGAAGCACGCGAAAAAGCAGAATCAGCCAACCTTGCCAAAAGTCAATTTCTGGCCAATATGAGCCATGAGATCCGCACTCCCTTGATCGGGGTTCTAGGATCGGTAGATCTGTTGGAACAAAGTCGATTGGACTACAGTCAGGCGGAAAATGTACAGACTATCCGTGAATGTGGTGAACAACTCCTGTCTATTATAAATGATATTCTGGATGTATCTAAAATTGAAATCGGTTTAATAGAACTGAACCCTCAACCCACCAATCTTCTTGGTATGATCACTCAGATCTTGAGTATCATTGACCCGATGCTTAAGAAGAAAGGACTGACTCTTAAATTGGATCTGGATCCAGCTATCCAGGATCCGGTGGTACTAGATGCCGGCAAACTTCGCCAGGTATTGATAAACCTTCTTTCCAATGCAGTCAAGTTTACTCAGCAGGGAGTTATCACCATCCGGGTCAGATTTGAACAGCTAGATGACCATAATTTTCTGCATTTGGCCATATCTGATACCGGTATAGGTATTCCCCCCCAACAACTGCAGTTCATCTTTGATTCCTTTACCCAGGTCGATAGTTCCACTTCCCGAGGTTTTGGTGGCACCGGGTTAGGGCTTTTTATCAGTAAGCGTTTACTAGAGGTAATGGATGGTGAGATATGGGTGGAAAGTGCCCCCGATCATGGCACCACCTTTTACCTGAGTATCCCTTTATTGCCTTACATCCCCGAGTCAGCACCCGAACCAGATGAAGTTGGCCAGGTCGTCCCCATTCCTGATGATATGTCCTTGCAGTTCATCCCCCCGGAAATACTGGTTGTGGAGGACAACGACTTAAATCGCAAAATCGTGTCTCAGATGTTGCTTAACTTCGGATTTCAGGTCAGGGAGGCAATCAATGGTTTAGAATGTCTTAAGATCCTACAGGATCATCATTTCGATTTGATACTGATGGACATGCAGATGCCCATCATGGATGGCTATGAGGCCACCCGTTTCATCCGAGACATGGAAAGCCAGAAATCTATACCCATCATCGCCATGACCGCCCATGCGCTTACTGGTGACCGGGAAAAGTGTCTGGCAGCCGGATGTACCTCCTATATCGCAAAACCTTTCAAGACCGATGAATTGATTCAGGAAATACGCAGGCATCTTAATGAAAGCACTCACCAACCTGTGAAATCTCAATCCGGAATGCATCAACACCTTATAGAACAACTCATGCCAGAATTCCTGGAACAGCTGGATGAGTTGATAATGGATTTGGAGCAAGCTTTGCAGAGACAGGATACTGCCCAAATTGCCAGTCTTAGTCATGATATAAAAGGGACTGCCGGTATGTATGGCTATATGACAATTGCTCATACTGCTTCGCTGATTGAAAAAGCTGCTCGTAACCGCAGTATCCTTCAGATAAAGCTATTGATGGATAAGATACAGCAAGAATTCCACCTCATCAATACCCAGGTCATCTAAGCCTCCTACCCCCCAGTCATCTTGACAGTAACACCAGGGCGGTTTATTATCAGAATATTCTCAACAATAATGTAGGAGGAATTCTTCGTGGCACAGATCATTATAACAGACAGTACTTCTGACCTTCCCTTGGATTTTGTAGAAGAAAACAAAATTCATATAGTCCCCTTAAACATTCACCTGCAAGATTCCCTTTATAAAGATGGAGTGGATATCCAGCCTTCGGAATTGTATTACCGGTTAAGAACCGAGGATATTTTCCCGCAGACCTCCCAACCTTCAGCAGGTGAGTTCATGGAGATCTACCAGACTCTAAAACCGGATGATGAGGTATTAGTATTATGTTTATCCTCAGAATTGTCCGGAACCTATCAATCTGCTGAAATGGCTCGTGATATGGNNTGGGGTTAGGTATGCAAGTGATCCATGCCCAAAAGTGCTTTGCTGAAGGAAAAGACATGGCCCAAACTCTTTCTGAATTGGCGGAGATACGCCGACGCATGCGCCTCATATTTGCCGTTGACACCCTTGAATATTTGGCTCGAGGGGGCCGCATCAGTCAACTGAGTAAGCGTTTAGGCAACCTTCTTCAATTGAAACCAGTCCTTCATTTGGAAGAAGGACGTATTGAAGTACTGGACAAGGTTCGCACTAGATCTAAAGCAGTGCAACGTATTTTAGAGATTTTCTACAAAGAAGCTTCCCAGGCTCAACAGGTAGGAATTCTGCATATTGATGCTCCGACTGAAGGTCAGCAATTAGCCCAGAAGGTTCAGGAATACTACCATGGTCCCCTTTTACTAGCCCAATGTGGGGCAGTAATAGGCTCCCATGCCGGCCCAGGAACCGTTGGTATCTGCTGGTACTAACTTTTCGTTACAATTTATGTTGTTCTTCCAAAAGGCTGTCCAAAGGACAGCCTCTTTTTCCTTGCCTCATGGAACCAAGCACAGTTAACATATTAGTTGGGATCATTCCTCTGATTTTCCATTCACCAAAAAAGCCTCTGTGATACGAAGCTATCACGGAGGCTTTTGATTCTTCCCTTGGAATTATCTTTATAATTATCGCAGACCTACATTATCGACTATTTGAGTGATCTGTTCTGGTTTATTCATAGTGTACAAATGAACACCATCTACGTGATCTTCCAGCAAGTCTCGCACTTGCTCACTGGCATACTCTATGCCGGCTTTCTCCATATCAGCCGGGTTATTCTCATAACGATCCAACAAACTTAGCATTTTAGGAGGTATGGATGCCCCGCACAAATAGACCATTCGCTTGATCTGTTTAACATTCAGCACCGGCATGATCCCCGGAACTATTGGACAATCAATGCCTTTGGTAATGGCCCGATCTACAAAATCGCAATAAATGCGATTGTCAAAAAACAGCTGGGTGACCAGTAAATCTACGCCGCAGTCTACTTTGCGTTTGAGATTATCCAGGTCTTCGTGTAGCCGACGGCACTCTGGGTGCCCTTCGGGATGAGCGGCGGCTAGTATACCAAAATCGGCTCGCTGGCGGACATCATTTATGAGTTGATAGGCATAGCGATATTCCTGTTTTTCCAGCTGAAAGTCATCCTCATCTTCCGGAATATCTCCCCGTAAAGCCATTATATTGTGTATCCCTTCCCGCTGTAACTCGTCCAATATCTCGGCTATTTCCTGACGAGTATGACGGACACAGGTTAGATGGGCTAGCGCCTCGACTTGATAATCCCTTTTTATGCGCGCTGCTATTTCCACGGTTCGATCCCGATTACTGCCTCCAGCTCCATAGGTTACGCCAATAAAACCAGGCTGCAAGCGGGTAAGTTTTTCTATGGTCGTAAACACCGTTTCCACAGGATAATCCTTACGCGGCGGAAATATCTCCAGTGACAAAACTGGAGCACCCTTCCGGTACAGATCAATAACCTTCATCTTCTCCCCACCCCTTTTGTCGGAAGGCCCCTAAACCAATGAGGCGGTCACATATTGGCAATCAAAGCATCGGCAAATTGTGAACACTTCACTTGGTTAGCTCCCTCCATCAGGCGAGCAAAATCATAAGTTACTACTTTACTGAGAATTGTCTTCTCCATGGAGGATATTATCAAATCAGCAGCTTCATGCCAGTTTAAGTGCCTCAGCATCAGCTCACCTGATAAAATGACCGATGAGGGGTTTACTTTATCCAATCCCGCGTATTTGGGCGCAGTGCCGTGAGTAGCTTCAAAAATAGCATGACCGGTTACATAATTAATGTTCGCTCCGGGAGCAATACCAATCCCTCCTACTTGGGCAGCCAACGCATCGGAAATGTAATCGCCATTTAAGTTCAAGGTAGCAACCACGTCAAATTCAGCCGGACGAGTAAGGATCTGTTGTAGGAAGATGTCAGCTATGGCATCCTTGATAATGATCTTGCCGGCCAACTCAGCTTCCTTCTGGGCGTTGTCGGCAGCAGGACTGCCCTGCTCCTCCTTGATACGATCATACTGATCCCAGGTAAACACCTGATCAGCAAACTCTCTTTCCGCCAGTTCATAGCCCCACTGCTTAAAAGCGCCTTCAGTATATTTCATGATATTGCCTTTGTGCACCAGGGTAACGCTTTTTCGCCCGTTATCGATAGCATAACGAATGGCCGCCCGTACCAGCCGCTGGGTTCCCTCCTCGGAGACCGGCTTAATGCCTATCCCTGAACTCTCCGGAAAACGGATCTTACTGACCCCTAATTCTTCTTGCAGAAAACGGATCAGCTTTTTGGCTTCATCCGAGTCCTTGGCATACTCGATACCTGCATAAATGTCCTCGGTGTTTTCCCGAAATATGACCATATCCGTCAATTCGGGATGCTTGACCGGAGAAGGGACTCCCGGAAAGTAACGTACCGGACGCAGACAGGTGTAAAGATCCAATTCCTGGCGCAGAGCCACGTTTAAGGATCTGATGCCACCTCCGATCGGAGTAGTCAAGGGGCCCTTGATAGCGATAATATACTCGCGTATGGTGTCCAAAGTTTCTTGAGGAAGCCATTCTCCCTGCTGATTATAGGCTTTTTCACCGGCAAGCACTTCTTTCCATACCAGTTGGCGTTTACCTTGATAAGCTTTGGCAACGGCTGCATCCAATACCCGGGATGCGGCTGCCCATATATCTGGTCCAGTCCCATCTCCCTCTATAAAAGGAATAACTGGATGGTCAGGCACCTGCAAGACGCCATCTACAACCGTTATTTTATTACCCTGCATAATGTCCTCCTCCTGTAATTAGTCGAAATTAAAGGTTCCGTATTTCTTAAAATGTTCCACCAAGCCACCGTCCGACAGTATTTTGAGCATGACCTCCGGTAGTGGTGTAATAGGTATGTCTATCCCTTTGGTCTTATTATGCAAAATGCCCTTTTGCAGATCGATGTTCACTTCATCACCCGCATCTATCTGGTCAGTATCACATTCTATCAAAGGCAGTCCGGTATTTATGCAATTACGGTAAAATATTCGTGCAAAAGATTTGGCTACCACTGCACTGATATCGGCATTGATAATGGCCAGGGGGGCCTGCTCACGGGACGAACCACAGCCAAAGTT
>DBRE01000036.1 GCA_002305535.1 Syntrophomonas sp. UBA1376 | reverse complement strand
ACCAGGATAAGTTATCGAGGAGGTGAACCCATGGCAACCAAAATCAGATTAAGAAGAATGGGTGCTAAGAAGAGACCTTTTTACCGCATTGTCGTAGCGGATGCCCGTTCTCCCCGGGATGGAAAATTCATTGAGGAAATTGGTTATTATGACCCCACTACCAACCCGGCCACCGTTAAAATCGACGAGGAAAAAGCTTTGAAATGGCTTTCAGATGGAGCCAAGCCCTCGGATACGGTTAAGTCTCTACTGCAAAAACAAGGTGTTATTGCTAAATTTGCTGAAAGCCGCAAGTAGTTAAAACAGGGGGTGATATATTTGAAGGAACTGGTTGAATTCATCGCCAGATCCCTGGTAGACAACCCCGATGATGTACAGGTCACAGAAGTCGAAGATGAAGGCTCCGTCATCATCGAACTGCGGGTGGCTCCCGACGATATGGGAAAAGTCATCGGCAAACAAGGGAAGATTGCCAAGTCCATTCGTACCCTTACCAAAGCTGCTGCTGCCAAAGAAGGAAAACGGGTGGGCGTAGAGATTATGCGTTGATGAAATGAGGGGTTAGCTTGGATCCTAATGAACTGGTCACTATAGGGAGAATAGCTGGAACTCACGGCTACAAGGGAACGGTCAAGGTCGTTCCTTTAACCGATTTCCCGGAACGCTTCCAGGGTCTCCAGCAGGTTTATCTAAACCAGGCGGGAGTGGTTCGACCAGTGACAGTGGAATCAGCTGTACCCCATAATAAGATGATCCTTGTGAACTTACGTGGGGTGGAATCAAAGGAAGATGCTCATGCCTTTCGGGGTGCCCTGCTTATGGTGGAAGAAAAAGATGTTTATCCACTGCCGGAGGGAGTATATTATCACTTTCAACTGGTTGGTTTGCAGGTCATTGATTCCCAACACGGCTTACTGGGTGAACTGGCCGAGGTTTTGGAAACAGGAGCCAACGATGTTTATTTAGTGCGATCCCCTGAATACGGGGAAATCCTTATCCCGGCGATCAGCGAGGTAATTCAAAGTGTTGATCTGGAGCAAGGTGTGATGCAGGTCACTCTGCTGCCTGGTTTACTCGATCGTGAATAATCTGGTTGGCTCTAGCAGTTCCACTGATCTGGGTGAATAACATGATTATTGATATCCTAACTCTATTTCCCGACATGTTTGTTTCCCCGCTAACGGAGAGCATACTCAAGCGTGCTCAGGAACAGGAACTGGTCAATATCCGTACTGTTAACATCCGAGACTATGCGCCTGGCAAACATCATCAGGTGGATGATTATCCTTATGGCGGCGGGGCCGGTATGGTCATGAAAGCTGATGTGATAGGAGCAGCTGTACAGGATGTAAAAACGCCTGAGTCCTGGGTGATCTTAATGTCACCCCAAGGTAAGCCTTTGCAACAGGAGCGGGCTTTTGAACTGGCCCAGTTTCAACATCTGGTAATAATATGCGGACACTATGAAGGCTTTGATGCCCGTATTATGGATGAGGTAGATGAGGAAATATCTATCGGGGATTTCATTCTAACCGGAGGAGAGCTTCCGGCGATGGTTCTGATCGATGCGGTGGTAAGACTGTTGCCCGGCGTGCTGGATGAACAGTCACCTCTGGAGGAGAGTTTCGGTAACCGCTTGTTGGAATATCCCCAATATACCCGTCCGGTGGAGTATCAGGACAAAAGAGTGCCGGATATCCTATTATCAGGTCACCATGAGAAGATCCGCTTGTGGAGAAAGAAGCAAAGCTTGCTTACTACTTTGCTAAAGAGGCCCGATTTGCTCTTAAATAGGGAGTATGACCAGGAAGAACGAATCTTACTGGAAGAAATCATTTTCAAGGGAGACTTGACTTAAGTGAAACGATCCCGCGTATATATTGCTCTGTTGCATTATCCCATGTACAACAAGCGCCTGGATGTGATCACGACCTCAGTCACCAACCTTGATCTTCATGATATCGCCCGTACTGCCCGTACCTATGATGTGGATGGTTTTTTTGTGGTGCACCCGTCCGAAAATCAACACAAACTGATTCGTGAGATAACTAGCTTCTGGCAAGAGGGCTTCGGAGGAAGTTACAACCCGGATCGTAAAGAGGCTTTTGATCTGCTTAAACTCGTGTACACCCTGGAAGAGGCGGTTGATATGATCACCTTAGCAAGCGGGTTGCCAGTTACCATGGTGGCAACTGATGCCAGGATACAACCTAACTCCATTAGCTTCAACCAGCTCAAACAGGATATTCTAGAGGAAGATAAAGCCTATTTGCTATTGTTTGGTACCGGATGGGGAATACATGGTGACTTGCTTAAGGCTTGCCAATGCAGTCTGGAACCCATTGAAGCATCGCGCAGCTATAATCATTTATCAGTACGCAGTGCGGTCGCCATCATATTGGATCGCCTGTTGGGAGAAAATTGGTATCAACCTACGGATTTTCTTGAGAAGCCTTGACTGGCTGTGCTATAATACATTTGTTCTGTAACAAAGGTGGTCCGCTGCACACTCTAAGGTGTATGAACACCTCGTGGAAGGAGGTCGGAACGTTGAACGATATTATCAGATCAATTGAAGAGGAACAGTATAGAAGTGATATTCCCAGATTTGGCCCTGGGGACACAGTTAAAGTCCATGTTAAAGTTGTCGAAGGAACTCGGGAGAGAATTCAGATTTTCGAAGGAACTGTTATTAAGATCCGAGGAGCTGGATTGTCCCAGACTTTTACCGTACGCCGCATATCTTACGGGGTAGCCGTGGAACGTACTTTCCCAATGCATACTCCCAAGATCGCCAAGATCGAGGTCACCCGCCGTGGTAAAGTGCGCCGGGCTCGCCTGTTCTATCTGCGAGATCGAGTTGGTAAGAAGGCACGCGTTAAGGAAAAAGGGCGCTATTAGAAGAGAACATAAACAGAGGAGAGAATACCTTAAGGTATTCTCTTTTTGTACAGGGGGATATTATGACGATAAACTGGTATCCGGGTCATATGGTCAAAGCCCGGCGAGATATTGAAGAAAATCTGAAGCTGGTCGATATAGTCTTGATGTTGGTAGATGCCCGGGCCCCTCTGTCCTGTCGCAATCCTGATCTGGAGCATTTAGCCCGCCATAAGAAAATCATATTGATCTTAAATAAGAACGATTTGGCTGATCCCAACGCTACCCGAAGCTTTCTGGGAATTCTGCATGCAGAAGGTTTGAACGCCGTGGCAGTGAACTCCGTCAAGGGTCAGGGGGTACGGGAAGTTGTGGAGGTCATTCAAAAGGCTTATGAAAGTCAGCGTCAGGATCTGCTGCGCCGGGGGCGGCGTATCAGACCAGTGCGGTTGATGGTGACGGGAGTTCCCAATGTGGGAAAATCCACTTTTCTGAATAGCCTGGTGGGAAAGAAAATGGCTCGCACTGGCCCTCGACCAGGATTGACCCGTGGTAAACAGTGGATCAGAGTGCGGGAGGACATGGAGTTAATGGATACTCCCGGATTGCTGTGGCCCAAAATCGAAAGCGAAGAACAGGGCTTGAAATTAGCCCTTTTGAACATAATCGGAGAAAACGCTTATGAAGAGTATGAGGTGGCCTTATACCTGTTAAAGGTTCTGCGCCAACAAGCTCCTCAGATTTTTCAGAGCTATTACAAACTAGAACAGACTACCGAGGATGACGAACAACTCTTAAAGGAGATCTCTGTAAAAAGGGGTCATCTCGTAAAAGGCGGTCAGCCTGACCCAGAAAAAACTGCCCGCCAGATGATCAGTGATTTTCGTGCTGGCAATCTGGGGCGGATCACTCTAGACTTAATGCCATAGAGCCCAATCAGGGGCGGATCGGGGAGAATCTATTCGTTATAGTGACCTTTCTTGAGAAAAGGTGAGTAGATTCTTCCCGACCCGACCCTTTTTTTGTTTTCTGGGCAGGAATTATTAAGGATCTCTAGAATAGACATTTAGCAAGAATAATATAATGTATAACTATAAGTTATACAAGTGCGGGAGGTAATGGGGTTAACATGGACAGAAGTAAATGGTTTATCTTGATTGCTGGCCTATGTATAGGGGCTATAGCGGCGATACTGGTCAAGCTGGGCAATCCCCTCAATATGGGTTTTTGTATTGCCTGTTTTGAACGGGACATCGCCGGTGCTCTGGGCCTGCATCGTGCCGGGGTAGTGCAGTATGTTCGTCCGGAAATAATCGGTTTGGTATTAGGAGCCATGCTGACTGCTATGTTTGCCGGTGAGTTTAAGACTCGGGGAGGTTCCTCTACACTGGTGCGTTTTATCATGGGCGTATTCATGATGATCGGTGCCTTGGTATTCCTGGGATGCCCGTTACGAGATGTTCTGCGCATGGCCGGTGGCGATTATAATGCGGTGGTTGGCTTCTTAGGCTTCATAGCCGGGGTAGGCAGTGGAGTGTTCTTCCTACGGAGGGGATTTAATCTGGGTCGGGCTGAATACAGCCATAGTAATGTGGGTGGCTTATTGATGCCTTTATTCTTTGCGTTTTTACTCTTCTTGCTCTTGAAGGGAACTGTCTTTAATCCGGAAGCAGGTGGACCGCTATTCTTCAGTAAAGAAGGACCGGGTTCTATGGCCGCGCCTCTGGCTATTTCCTTGGCGGCCGGCTTAATTGTGGGCCTGTTGGCTCAACGTACCCGCCTCTGCTTGAGCGGTGGCATTCGTGATTTCATCCTGATTCGTGAGAACTATCTGCTGTTAGGCTTTATCGGTATATTCTTGGGAGCTCTCATCCTGAACATAGTATTCGGTTTCTTCAAACCTGGTTTTGCTGAACAGCCCATCGCCCATACCATGCATATCTGGAACTTCTTAGGTCTATACCTGGTGGGATTGACCGCCACCCTCTTGGGAGGATGTCCGCTACGGCAGTTGATCCTCACCGGTGAAGGTGACACAGATGCTGCTGCAGTAGTAGTCGGGATGATCGTGGGTGCTGCTTTCTGCCATAATTTCTTACTGGCTGCCAGCGGAGCAGGGGTACCCACCTATGGCCAAATCGCTTGTGTGCTTGGAATTGTGATAATAGGTTGGATCGGCTGGAGCCATCGCGAAGCATAGGAGGTTGAAGATGGAAAAGATCGATGTTAGAGGATTGAGCTGCCCTATGCCAGTTATTAAGACCAAAAAGGCTATGGATCAGGGCGCTAAGGATCTGTTGGTAGTTGGTACCAGTCAGGTATCTAAGGAAAATGTTATGAAGCTGGCTGGATCCCAGGGATACCGGGTAGAATTAACTGTTGATGGCAAAAATGAGTGGGAGATGAAATTAAACAAGCAGTAATCTATTCAATATTTGGCAGACTATTTAAGCTGGTCGCGGTAAAATAAAGGAGAACTTTCTAAGAGGGAGTTCTCCTTATTATATTTACATAAAGGTGGAAAATCATTGGTGAAGAGGACTGCATTAATAATCAGTCTGGTTTTGGTCGGCTTAATTAGTTCTTACTGGATCGACATATCATTATCAGATCGTCAGCAGACTGAGACCATACCGACGTTGGTTGCGCCAGACATTCTGCCGGAAGCGGAAGAAGAGACGATAGAAACCATAACCCTGGCAGCGGCAGGAGACTGTTTGATGCACAATACCCAGATCTGGTCGGGACTGCAGCCGGATGGTAGTTATAATTTCGATACCTTTTTTCAGGAGGTCGCGCCTATCATAGCTGCGGCTGACTACAGTTCCACCAATTTCGAATCTCCTATGGCGGGATCAGCTAACGGTTATGCCGGTTATCCTGTTTTTAATAGTCCGGACGAAATTGCCGGCACCTTTAAGTCAGCTGGCTTTGATATGGTGGTCACTGCTAATAACCACATCCTGGATCGGGGCTACCAGGGGGCTTTGCGTACTCTGGAGGTACTGGCCCAAAATGGCCTGGATACCGTAGGTGTTTACCCCAGTTTGGAAAAGAGTCAGGAGTTTCTCATAAAGGACTTGAAAGGTATTCGGGTGGGATACCTGGGATATACCTACAGCACCAACGGTATACCTGTGCCGGCAGACAAACCTTATCTGATCAACTTCCTGGATCGCGACCGCATCCTCGATGATATTCGCACCTTAAGACCCCAGGTGGATATATTGGTTTTAGTTCTACATTGGGGAATAGAATACAGTCCCCAGCCTACTGAGGAACAAAAGGTTTGGGCTCGAGAGTTTTGCGAAGCCGGAACAGATATCATACTGGGCAGCCATCCCCATGTTATTCAAACTATGGAGGTCATACCGCTGGCAGACCGCAACTGTTTTGTTATCTATTCCATGGGTAATTTTATCAGCCACCAGCGCGGGCTGGAACGTAACAGCGGCGTCATTTTACAGATGGAATTCAGTAAAAATATGACCACTGACCAAACCGTCTTGAATAAAGTGGAGTATATACCTACTTACAGCCACTCCTATTATGACGGGGGCCGTCAGTATTTCCGAGTAGTGCCGATAGAATCGACAATAAAGAAGATAGAACAGGGACAGGAATCATATCTGGATCCAGGAGACATACCGACTTTGCAGGCGGTGTTAAACCACACTCGCAGTCAACTGGGGCAAAACTATTATTTTCATTAGTATTACCCTGGGAATTCAGCACAGAAAACCTAGGCTATCAGCACGAAACCTCTCTTTTCATTATGATATAATAATGCCATATGTGAGTTTTTGAGGCGATATGGATGATTTATCAACATCTTTTTACACCAGGCATCATCGGAGGCCGGTGGATCAAGAATCGGATAGTCATGGCCCCTATGGCTACTGGCTTAGGAACCAATAGCGGAGAAGTGACCGATAATCTGGTGGAGTATTATGCGGAACGTGCCCGTGGTGGGGTAGGAACCGTAATTGTGGAAGCGGCCAGCGTGGATGGCACTCGAGCCCGAGAAGGCATGCAGCAAATTCGCATCGACAGCCCGGTTTATATAGCCGGACTATCTCGAATAGCGGATGCCATCAAAGGTTATGGTAGCACAGCTTTTATCCAGTTGTTTCATTCCGGGCGGCAAACTGCTGCGATAGTTACACAGGGACAAGCTCCAGTGGCTCCCAGCGCCATTCCCTGCCCGATAATGCGGACTATGCCTCGGGAACTGACCACCTCAGAAGTTGAACAAATCAGAGATAATTTTATAGGAGCAGCGGCTTTGGCTGCTCAGGCTGGTTTTGATGGAGTGGAGCTTCATGCTGCCCATGGTTACTTGATCAACCAATTCCTTTCCCCGGACACTAACCTGCGTTCTGACAAATACGGCGGTAGCTTGCACAATCGCATGCGGTTTTTGCTAGAGATAGTAGCCGGGATAAAACAGCTTTGCCCCCAATTACTTCTATCGGTACGCCTCAATCTGGACGATTTCCTTCCCAACGGATTAAAAATAAATGAAAGCCTGCAGGTGTGCCAGGCCCTGGAAGAGGCTGGCATACATCTCTTACATGTTTCCTGTGGAACCTACCCATCAGGTCTGACCAGTATTGAGCCTTCTTCATACCAGGAAGGATGGAGGATGTACCTGGCTGAGCAGGCCAAAAAAGTGGTCAACATTCCTGTTTTGGGCGGTGGAATGATACGCCAACCGTCCTTTGCTGAAGAGGTGCTAAAACAAGGCCAGGTGGATTTTGTGTTTTTGGGCCGTCCGCTATTGGCCGACCCTAACTGGGCGAGAAAGGCTGCGCAAGGGCGCGATAAGGATATACGACCTTGTATTGTTTGTAATAAGTGTATTGACAATAAATTCAGCGGTCGAGCTATACGCTGTACTGTCAATCCCTATGCTGGTAGGGAAAAGGAACGGCCTGTTCTCTTCACCCGCCAGGGCGAACGCAGAAGGGCAGTGGTGGTAGGTAGCGGACCAGCTGGTATCCAAGCTGCTTTGACCCTGGATCAGTATGGGCTGAAAGTTGTCCTGTATGAGCAGGATTCTGAATTGGGAGGTCAGCTTAATGTGGCTGCTGCTCCTCCCCATAAATATCGTATCAAGCATTACCGCGATTATTTGCAGCGTCGTTTGCAGCGATCGGGAGTGGAAATTGTACTGGGCCATAAATATGATCAGGATCATCTGGGTGTCGATACACCAGATTATATAATAGTGGCCAGTGGATCCACCTCCCTGCTTCCGCCAGACTGGGCCGATCAAGCCAGGGGGAAAGCCTGCTCCGTAAATGAACTGTTAGCCAGCCCTCAACTAGTGGATGGAACTACGGTCGTGGTCATTGGAGGGGGGCTGACCGGATGTGAGGCAGCCGACTATCTAGCTGGCAATGGCAAAAGGGTAACTCTGATCGAGCGGCAAGGGAGATTGGCCCCCACTATGGAAAGGAAAAACCGCCGTGATCTGCTTAATCGCCTGGAGGAAAACGGAGTAATAACCAAACTGAATTCACAGGTGACTGGCGTTGAAAGAGGTTGTCTGCTGGTAACCGATGGCCAAGGCAAAACCGAGACAATCGATCCTGATAATATCGTTTTTGCCATGGGGTATCATCCTAACCGCGACCTTTATGAACAGCTGCGTCTGCTCCATCCTCGGGTTTATTTAGTGGGCGATGCCCAGCATATTGGGGGTATTGGCGCCGCAGTAGTACAGGGGCGAAAAGTAGCCGAGCAAATATTGAAGGAAGATGAATTATAAGTGGACAAGGATCAACCAGGCATAACTCCTGAAGAATTCCATCGTATTGAAGGGATGATGAAGTTCGAGCGGCTGGCCATGTCTCAAGGCTATAGCTGGATAGCAGGTCTGGATGAAGCGGGACGCGGCCCTCTGGCCGGACCGGTAGTGGCTGGAGCAGTGATTTTGCCTGATACTTTTGCCTTGGCAGATATAAATGATTCCAAACAGTTAACCCCCACCCTGCGGGAGAAATTGGCAGACAAGATCAAAAAGCAGGCCATATCCTGGGCGGTAGCAGCAGTCTATCCTCCCTATCTGGATCGCATTAACATTTATCAAGCCACAGTAGAGGCTATGAAGATGGCGGTCAACAGTTTGAAGCCACGTCCCGATTATCTTCTAATTGATGTAGTCAAATTGACCGATATACATATTGAACAACAATCCATTATCAAAGGAGATACTTTAAGCGTATCGATAGCCGCCGCATCGATTTTGGCCAAGGTGGAACGAGACCATACTATGGAGGCTTTTGACAGCCTGTATCCCGGCTATGGTTTTGCGCGGCATAAGGGCTATGCTACCAAAGAACACGTGCAGTTGCTGCTTCAAAAAGGACCTTGTCCCATACACCGGGTCAGCTTCGAGCCGGTGAAATCACTGGTCAAGGGAGGCACCTATGGAGAACAACCCGCTCTCTTTGAATGATAAAGTGTTATTAAAAATCAATCATCCCGCTGCCCAGCAACGAGGATTGGTCTTTAACCAGGGCGATATTCTAAGAGGTCTGGTGCAGGACACAAATACTGCTGGAACGGCCCGGGTGCTGATACAGGGTCAGTTGATCGAAGCTACTGCCGAAGCGCAGGTAAGACCAGGGCAGAATCTTCATTTACTGGTGGAAGAAGTACAGGCGGGGCGCATCATCTTAAAAATATTGACTCCGGAAGCCTTAAACCGCCTAGAAATGTCCAATTTGGCCAGTCAGCTTAGGGAAATAGGCATAACTCCGAACGAGAATAATCTGCAGCTGGCGCGCTCCCTGCTGGATCACCAACTACCGATCAATCGAGCTACTTTAGGACAGGCTGCCCAGATAGTGCAGCATTTAGGAGATAATACCCCCCAGAATATTGCGACGGCGGCTCTAGTCATGAAATACCAAATGCCAGTAAATTCAGCTTTGCTGGAAAGACTGGTAAGCTTTTTTGAGTCGAATCCCGACTTTACCGGGGCCTATCAACAGTTGAACCGCCTGGTAGAACAATTATCTCAGGTGATGGGATCGGTTGCCCGGCCTGGAGCGGATATGGGGGCAGCTAACTATGGGGCTAACCGTCAACCGGCAGCACTACCCACGAGCAGTGCTATGCCAACAGTGGCCAATAGTCAGACCAGCCCATTGTCCAATCCGGCTAATCCATCTGCAGTTACCATAACATCAGCGTCACAGCTACAGGGTAGCAGTGCTGTCTTGGTACCCAGTCAAACCGAGAACGAGGTCATGCCCTTGCCAACAGCAAACCCGGCTGGAACACTGACATCGACTTCATCCAACCCCCCCAGTGAGAATCAAGTCCTTAATCCCCAGACAGTAGCCAAAGGGGGAGTTGCTGATCCCACCCCAGGCCGCTTGAACTCGACTCAGTGGAGCAATTCAGAGGTATTAAACAAATTATGGCCCCAAATCCAGACCCTACTGGAAAACACCTTGGTCAGAGGAGACGCCACTACCGAATCATGGCGGGGACAGTTGCAGCAGATGCTACAATCAAGGCCAGATCTTGTTAAAGCGTGGCTATTGGCAGAGAATGTTTTACAGAATACAGCCCCCGCAGATAACAGTCATCCTTTGCGGGAGATGTTGACGGTTATGAGAAGCCTGGAACATGAGATAAGCGG
>DBRE01000095.1:2404-10312 GCA_002305535.1 Syntrophomonas sp. UBA1376 | reverse complement strand
TTGCTGATGTTATTTCTAAAGGTTATTTCGTTTCCAATCGACTTAGCTTCTTCCCCGGGGGTGACCGGTCGTTCATCAATCCCTCGGGCTAATCCTATGATAAAATCGGCATTGTTGCCCAGTAAGGCGGTTCGGAGTTCCTCGGGTGCATCTAATAGATCCTGCACAGTATATAAGCCGTTGCGGTTCAAACGCCTAGTGCTTATCGAACCTATGCCCCACAGATTATCTACTGAAAGAGTGGGCAACAGGGTAGTTACCATTTCATCGGTGAACTCCATGATGCCATTGGGTTTACAGAGGTTAGTGGCTAACTTGGCCAGAAATTTGTTGGCAGCAATGCCGACTGATATGTTCAGACCCAATTCGTCCCGAACCCGTTGGCGTATCTGGCTACCGATTTCTCTCGAACTTCCCCAACGCATATGACTACCGGACAGATCCAAAAAGGCCTCATCTATGGATAATGCTTCGATCACTGGAGTATAGTCAGCCAAGATATTAAAAACTTGACGGGAAGCCTCTTGGTAGCGCTTCATATCGGGAAGTAAAAATATGGCCTGTGGGCAGAGCCGATAAGCTTGACTGGAGGGCTGAGCTGATCTGATACCATACTTTCTGGCTTCATAGGAACAGGTGGAAACCACCCCGCGGCTGTTAGGGGGTGCCCCTATAACAACCGGTTTACCTTTAAGCTCAGGATGGTCACGCTGTTCAACTGAGGCAAAAAAGGCGTCGAGGTCACAGTGCAAGATATGCATGGCTTCATCTCCGAACACGTGTTTGTATATACTTCATATTATATGGTAAACAGTTCAAATAGCAAATTCGGTAAATATCTGAACTGGCGAGAAGCTAATCAGGCAGGCAGAAAGTATCCAACCAGCGGCTATCATGAGATAAAATCAATTGGCCAGGTAACCGCTTGATCTTTTGGAGGGGTATGCCGTAAGTATCCACCGGGTTGCGGCTAAGAAAAGCATCAAGTTGGGGACGGACTTCAGGCAGCCAAAACTGCGCATGGCCCGGTCCCTGGCGAAAGCTCTCCCAATATTCTTGAGGAATGTTCTTCCACAAGTAATCATAATTAAAAGGGGCATCTCCACCCAGGATATATGCACCAGAAGCTGTGGTCACTTCAACTACCTGATGTCCACCGGTGTGTTTTCCGGTCAGGTGCACCCGCAGACCAGGTTTGATGGTGGTAGTTCCGTTGACGATAGAAAAGTGATCCATCAAAGGCAGCCAGTGCCTGGGACAGAAAGAACACTCTTCGACTTGGGGCAGCTGCTGTAAATATATCAACTCCTGGGCTTGGAGCACAAAACGGGCTTGCGGAAACAAGCTCATTCCTCCGGTATGATCCCAATGCAAATGGGTTTGTATTATCAGATCTATGTCAGCCGGAACTAAGCCATGCCTGGACAGCGCTGCAGCTAGGTCGTGTTCCGGTTGGCGATCAGCAGTTGAACCTATGCCGGGAATATATTGAGGGTCAAATCCCGTGTCTACCAAGACCGGATTATGGTCAGATCCTATTAATAGAAAACAGAAACTGGGGATGCTTTGTATTGAGGGGACTTTAGGTTGGTTACCAAACCGTACGGTGAAAGCACCATTATATAGGGGATAGATTTTGTAGTCCATATCCGCACCTTCCAGTCCAGGTTATTTCTTAAAAGAATACCATGTTTTTGGATTTATTTCCGCTTGAAACTGACATTGGTATCGGGAATAATGATGCTATTGCAATCATTGGGCAGAGCATTTTGTCGAGGATAGCGATAATTATTATAAACATAAATGAATATTAACTGAGCAAAACCAGTTCATTTTGCTATAATTAATAGTGATTACGAAAATTTAAGAGGAGTAAGACGTGCACACTTTTTGGCTCATCTCCCCAATTATAATTGTGTTGGGGATAGCCCTGTATTTTATCTGGGCTTTAAGAAAAAGGGACAAACATTATCAGACCAAGAAAGCAATTATGAAAAGCGGCGACCGCGGAGAGTATAAGGTTCAGGCTGTTTTGAGGGTGCTGCAGAAACCCAATTCAAAATATCGGGTCTATCATAACATTAAGTTGGGGCCCGATCCCGACCATACCAATGAATATGACACTTTAGTGGTAGGGCCTAATGGTATATTTCATATTGAGACCAAGAACTATGGCGGGGAACGCGGTGGTATTATTGACATTGACAGCCAGCAAAATTGGATACTTCATAAAAAAAGCGGCTATTCCAAAATAATCAGCAACCCGGTGGGACAAGTTGATTCCCATGAGTATCGTTTAAGAGGCTTTCTCAACAAAGTAGTAGGTGTTCGCAACCTGCCTACACAGGGCATTATAGTTCTGTCGTGTGATAATATAAGAGTACGTGTTAACAAAGGTCGTGACAGTTCCATACCCATCCTGGGACGGCATGAGCTGCTGCCTTACATTCGTAATTATCAGCAGGGGCATGTAACCCTTTATCCGCGCACTATTAAGAAAATTTGCCAGCATATCGAAGCAATGAACTCGGCGGCTCAGGCGCGCTGAGCCGTTCTTCCGGCAATTTGAATAACCAGAAATGCCTGCTATGTAGCCATCAGCATTTTGACTCTCCATTAGCAAACTGATTTTAACAGCCTCAAGAAATGAGTTAGAATTCGTGCTGTCAAACCCCATATTACCCGATCTTCCCAAACATAGAAGAATTGAGGCCATATCCCCTTCATAAAAGGATAGGCTTTTCCTTGTGGTATCATGTCAAAAGGAAAATCTTCCGGGGCAGACATGGAAAGTGCAATGGGTTTGTATAATGGATCACAATTTAGGAAGAATTCCAGCGGGACATAAAACAGTTCTGCGACTTCAGCAGGGTTGGCTTTGATCAGATCAGGGTTGATAATCTCACCTAGAAAAGGATAAACGATGGTGTTTAAAGGACTTACCATAATGTCCAAGGGGGCAATTACTTTGATATCCTCAGGGTCTAATCCTATTTCCTCGCAAGTCTCCCTTACAGCAGCCTCCTGTGGACTACTATCTTCTGTTTCTATTCTTCCGCCCGGAAAGGAAATTTCACCTGGTTGATGTATGTTATCAGCCCGTTTTTGAAATAGGATCCAGTATTGGCCATCTTTTTCCACCAGGGGCAGGATGACGGCTNNTCCCAGTATATTCGCCTGACGACCGGATAAGCACTGGATAGCTTGCTTGTACATACAATTACCTCCTAATGGCCTCAGATATAAACACCATAGCATTTTTTAGCGATCCTTGGAACCACAGAAGGCGATGAAAAAGCGCCTTATCCAATAAAAAACCGCGACTAAGCGCGGTTGCCTGTAATTAANNGCATGGGGCGGCTGGATTTCAATTGTTGAAGCCATGCAGTGGTCACCACTACCATAATAATGACAACTGCTTACTACACATTTTACTCCTTCCAGATAATCACCCTGGCGGGATACTCTTCCTGGCATATGCCTACCTCCTTTATTAATAAAATCTTTTTTTAGTATTAAAGCTTTGCGCATCGGTTATGCTGTAATATTACGTTAAATGTTCTAAACTTTTGAATATTACTAAAATAAAAATTTTACCGTAGTAACAGAATTCCTGGTAGAATGTTTGCATATGATAAGGATCAAGTTATACCTAAGCTTAGTTAGCGCTCCAGATCAAAAGAAATCATTATGAAAGGAGAATTTTCATTGAGTGATATTGTTAAGTGGCAGTACCAAGAGAAGCTTATTACTCCTGATCAGGCGGCTAAATTAGTAAAATCGGGGGATCATGTCTTTTATAGTGAGTTTGCCATGTTCCCAGAGGTTCTAGATGAGGCTCTATCTAAAAGAGTTGATGAACTGCAGGATGTGCGTATCCGCAGTGTTAGCTACACCAAGATCCCGAAGGTGGTTCAGGTAGACCCTAGCCGCCAGCATTTCTGGCTAGAAGACTGGCATATGACCAAGGCCGGGCGTAGTCTGCATGACCAGGATCTGTGTAACTATATTCCTATTACTTATCACCAAGGCCCGCGCATCACAAAAAAATATGAAAAAGTAGATGTAGCTTTTGTTCAGGTCGCCAAACCGGATGCGAGGGGATTCTTTAATCTGGGGCCTTCTAACTCAGTTACTCCGGCCTATATGAGCAAAGCCAAAACAATAGTGGTTGAAGTTAATGAAAACGTGCCCCATTGCCTAGGAGGAAACGGCGAATCGATCCATATCAGTCAGGTTGATCATGTAGTAGAAGGAAATCATAGTCCTTTGATCCAGATCCCGGAAGCAGTGCCCACGGAGACAGACTACAAGATCGCTGATTTTATCATGCAAGAGATTGAAGACGGTTGTACTATACAGCTAGGCATCGGTGGATTGCCTAATGTCATCGGAGCTAAAATTGCTGATAGTGACCTGCTGGACCTAGGGATCCACACCGAAATGTTGGTGGATTCATGTGTTGATATGTATAATGCAGGCCGTATTACCGGAGCTCGCAAAAATGTCGACACCTATAAAATGACCTATACATTTGCCATGGGTACCGACAAGCTGTATAAATTCCTGGATCACAACCCTATATGTGCCTCTTACGGAGTCAATTATACCAACGACCCGCGCATTATTGCCTTAAATGACAAGGTGATCGCTATTAACAGTGCTATTGAAGTAGATCTGTTTTCACAAGTGTGCTCAGAAACCGCCGGCACCCGTCACATTTCCGGCACTGGCGGGCAGCTAGACTTCATATTTGGAGCTTTTGCTTCCCGCAAAGGCAAAGGTTTCATTGCTTTGAGCTCAACTTATACTGACAAACAAGGCAATATGCATTCCCGCATCAAACCGACTTTGACCCCTGGTTCAGTGGTTACCGTGCCTCGTTCTATCGTTCAATATGTAGTAACTGAATTTGGGATAGCCCAGCTAAAAGGCAAGTCCACCTGGGAAAGAGCTGAAGCCATGGTCAATCTAGCCCATCCAGATTTCCGCGATGATCTGATAAAACAGGCCCAAGAGATGAAAATCTGGACTCGCACCAATCGCCAGTAGTTAGACATCAATGGTGCGATCCAGCTAACCAAATTGTAAATTTGAAGAAACACAGTGATAGTGAGTTCTGATAAAGACTCGCTATCACTTATTTTTGATGTAGCATGGGTAAAGCAAAGCAAAACNNTGGCGAGAGAATGGAGGAGTGCAACGTTTGATACCTCACAGTACAGAGTATTTGGAGGTGCTGAAACACTGGCAGGTGGATGCTGATACTGGCCTGAGCAGTGCAGAAGTCACAAGGCGTTTGGCCGAGCATGGCGCAAACAAACTGCAGGAAAAGAAGAAGAAAAGCAATATACAGCGATTTGCAGAACAGTTTAAGGATGTAATGATCATCATCTTATTGATCGCAGCGGGGATTTCTTTTGTAGTGGCCTGGTATGAAGGGGAAGGGTTTTTTGAACCCATACTCATTTTGCTGATCGTAGTTCTTAATGCTGTTATAGGCGTGGTACAGGAAGGCAAGGCGGAAAAAGCCCTGGATGCCTTGAAAGACCTATCTGCTCCTCATGCTCGGGTGATCCGTGAGGGCCGGGAGATGATCATAGATGCGTATCAACTGGTGCCGGGAGACATAATCAGCCTAGAGGCTGGCGACTACGTACCCGCTGATGCCCGCCTCATCCGTTCAGCCAGCCTCAAAGCCGAGGAATCTGCTTTAACCGGAGAATCAGTCCCCAGTGAGAAGGATGCCACAGCCGAAGTGGCGGTTGATGCTCCTTTAGGGGATCGCTTTAATATGCTCTATTCCGGATGCAGTATCACTTATGGTACTGCCACAGCGGTAGTAACCGCTACCGGCATGAAAACCGAGATGGGGAAAATAGCTGACCTGTTACATGCTGAAGGCGATACCCAAACGCCCCTGCAGCACAAACTGGCCATATTAGGCAAATACATTGGGTTTATGGCCATAGGAATATGTGCGTTCATTTTCCTGATCGGATTACTATATGGTATGGAAGTTATGGAAATCTTTATGATTGCCGTAGCATTAGCCGTATCTGCTATTCCGGAAGGTTTGCCCGCCATTGTGACCATTGTGCTAGCTATCGGAGTACAGCGCATGGTTCGCAAAAACGCTATCATCAGGAAGCTGCCGGCAGTAGAAACGCTGGGAAGCGCTTCTGTTATCTGTTCGGATAAAACCGGCACCCTCACCCAAAATCAGATGACCTTAGTGAAAGCTTTTGCGGCTGACAATGATGTTCTGGAAGACGTGACCGACCAGAATTCAGATGCCATTAAAGAGCTACTTAAGTATGCGACCCTGTGTTCCGATGGTTGTATAGAATTTGATGATGGGCAAGTTAGCCATATTGGCGACCCCACGGAAACCTCCATAGTTTTAGCTGCTCATAAAAACGGTATGCCCCAGGAAGAACTGAACCGCTTATATCCTCGTTTAGCAGAACTGCCCTTTGATTCCGACCGTAAGCTGATGAGTACCATCAACAGCATTGATGGTAAAAATATAGTGATAGTCAAAGGGGCCTTTGATGTAATAGCTGACAGATGTATAAATGGTGACCTGGAGGCCGGTCGGCGATATACAGATGAGTTAAGTCGCCACGCCTTACGCGTCCTGGCGGTAGCCTATAAAGAAATAGACGAGGTACCCAGCCAACCCACCAGTGAAGAATTGGAAAACGGTCTCACCTTCATGGGCCTGGTAGGCATGATCGATCCGCCCCGTCCAGAAGCTCGCGATGCGGTAGCTGTTTGCCGCGAAGCCGGTATCAAACCAGTAATGATAACCGGTGATCATGTGGTGACCGCTTCAGCTATCGCCAAAGACCTGGGCATTTTAGTTGAAGGGGACGATGCTATCAACGGTACTGAATTAGCTGCTATGTCTGAAGAAGAGCTAAATGAACGGGTGCGCACCATCTCCGTATATGCGCGGGTTTCTCCAGAAGATAAAATACGTATCGTCCGTGCCTGGCAACGGCAAGGAGCCATAGTATCCATGACCGGTGACGGTGTCAATGATGCCCCCGCTTTGAAAGCGGCTGACATAGGATGTGCCATGGGGATCACCGGTACCGATGTGGCCAAGGGCGCATCTGACATGATACTTACTGATGATAATTTTGCCACTATCGTCGATGCCGTAAAAGAAGGCCGGGGCATTTATGACAATATCAAAAAGACGGTGGGCTTTTTGCTGGGAACCAATATCGGCGAGGTACTAACCGTTTTTATCGCTATGCTGGTCTGGCGAACCTCCCCCTTGCTGGCAGTCCATCTTCTGTGGATCAACCTGGTTACGGACAGCCTACCAGCCATTGCCCTGGGGGTGGAACCGGTGGATAAGGATGTTATGAAGCGTAAACCCAAACCCAAAGAGGAAAGCATATTCGCCCATGGATTTGGTTTAAGAATTATCCTGCTGGGGGTCATGTTTGCCATCTTGACCTTAACTGGTTTCATGATTGCCTGGAAGAGCACCGGTGATATAGCATCGGGACGAACCATGGCTTTTATTGTGTTAGCAGTTTCGCAAATAGTTCATTCTTTCAATATGCGCTCTGATCATTCCCTGTTCAAGATCGGGGTATTCTCTAACAAATACCTTAACGGAGCTGCCTTTGTATCGCTGGGCTTGATGGCTCTGATAGTTTTTATCCCGCCAGTTACAACAGCCTTCGGTTTGACCCAGTTATCCACTGAAATGTATCTACTGGCTTTAGCTCTAGCCCTGGTACCTATTGTTGTATTGGAGATCGCCAAAGCAAGCCGCTTAGTGCGTCATCAACACCCGTAAACCAAGCAGGGATATGATAATAAAAACCAGGTGGAGTGAGAAACTATCACTTCCCCCTGGTCTGATTATAAGTGGGAAGGAGAACG
>DBRE01000095.1:0-2370 GCA_002305535.1 Syntrophomonas sp. UBA1376 | reverse complement strand
GAATGTTATCCTGAGATAAATGGGGGAATCGTAAACAAGTATCAGGAACGAGATGATCTTGAAATAACCAGAGCAGCCGCTTCGGTAGAAGCCAACCATTACCAGCAGGCTACCCGTCTCGAAGAAACTCGTCTTTTTGCCAAAGAAATGGGGTACGCCAGGCTGGGAATCGCAACCTGTATTGGATTGGTTGATGAGGCCCAGCAAATCGCCCAGTATCTCAAACGGTATTTTGAAGTATACGTGATCGTCTGTAAGAATGGCGGGTTGTTGAAAAATACTCTGGGTTTAGAGCAAATAGAGGCCGACAAGGATGAATTCATGTGTAATCCGATTGGGCAGGCTTTGTTCCTTAATCAAAAGGAAACCGATTTGAATATCATCTGTGGATTATGTGTGGGACATGATATGCTGTTTACCAAATACTCTGCAGCGCCGGTCACTACAATAATTGTCAAAGATCGGGTTCTGGCGCATAACCCGGCCGCAGTGTTATACAGCAGTTATCACCGTAAAAGAGTATTGGATCTAAAGTAAGTGAGAGTTTCGCATAATTGTAATTAGTAAAATGTCATCCTGAGCGGTAGCGAAGGATCTACGGCATTTATAAGACTCTTCGCTATTGCTCAGAGTGACAATATTGAAGGATTTATTGAATTATGCAAAATCCTCAAGTAGAAACCTTGACCTAGATCAAGGTTTTATTCTTTCGGGCATCCTATAATTAGAACAAGCCGATCACAAATTAATAATCTAGGAGGTATGAATTATGGCCAGAAAAACCTATCAATTGGAAACCTTGACTTGTCCAACTTGCGTAAGAAAGATCGAGACAGCGGTCAAACAGATGGACGGCGTTAAAGATGTGGAAGTCCTTTTTAATGCCAGTAAGGTAAAAGTAAATTTTGAAGACAGCCTCAAAGATGGCAAAGACATTAGAAAAACCATTGAGAGATTAGGTTTTAGCATATTGGGAGAAAAATAGGTTAAAAGGGGAGAATGAGATATGTTAAAAGACAGCAAAGCTCAGAGAGTTTTAATAGCGGGGGCGCTCATTATAGTCGCTCTTGCCTTATATAATGTAAATATTCGCTGGCATATCTCGGGTGCCTTCTCCCTTAGCTTATCTGATCTGATGATGCTTGCGGCAGCTTTTATAGCGGGTTATCCCATAGCCGTAAATGCCATCCAAGCTCTTCGTTATCGGATACTTGGTATAGATGCCCTGGTTACTCTAGCAGTAGTGGGCGCTATTTTGATTGGCGAATACTGGGAAGCTGCCGCAGTCACTTTCCTCTTTATGCTAGGTAACTATCTGGAATCACGGGCTTTGGAGAAGACCCGCTCAGCGATCAAATCACTATTGGAATTAGCCCCCGATACCGCTCGGGTGCTGCGCGACGGAGAAGAAGTTGAGCTATCACCTGATGAAGTGGTGCTGGGGGATCTGGTGATCGTGCGTCCCGGAGAGAAAATACCGGTAGACGGTACGGTTACCGAAGGAAATGCCTACATCAACCAGGCTGCCATCACCGGAGAGTCGATGCCAGTCAACCGAGAAGCCGGTGAAACCGTATTCTCAGGAACGGTAATCGAATCTGGTTACTTAAAGATCAAAGCTGATAAAGTCGGCGAAGATACCACCTTTGCCAGGATCTTGGAGATGGTGGAGGAGGCTCAGGACAAAAAAGCCCGCACCCAGAAGTTCTTGGAAGTGTTTGCCGCCTATTATACTCCCGCCATTATGGTATTGGCCATAGTTGTCTATTTTATAACCAGAGATATCCCGCTGTCACTTACTCTGTTGGTGATCGCCTGTCCCGGAGCCCTGGTCATCGCTACACCGGTATCCATTGTTGCCGGTATAGGTAATGGCGCTCAGCATGGAGTATTGATCAAAGGCGGAGAAGTCATTGAAAAGATTGGTACCGTAAAGGTAATAGCTTTTGATAAAACCGGCACATTGACCGAAGGAAAACCCAAGGTCACTCGGGTCTTTGCCCCGGAAATCGATGAAAACAAGCTGCTGAGGCTGACCGCTAGTGCGGAAATGTATTCGGAGCATCCCTTGGCCAGGGCCATCGTGGACGCCACTCAAGCAAGAGGGATCGACGACCTCACTCATCCTGAGACAGCAGAAATCATTCCCGGTCAAGGCTTGAAAGCTGTGGTTGACGGGCAGATGATCATAGTGGGCAATCGCAAGCTGATCAGTGAGCACGGATTGCCGATTCCCAACGACATTGAAGATTATATTGCTGCGGAAGAAAGTGAAGGGCAAACCGTCATCATCGTCGCTAATGATGAGAGTATCCTGGGTGTGATTTCCATTGCCGACACCATACGGGAAGACGCTATCCAGTTGATACA
>DBRE01000079.1 GCA_002305535.1 Syntrophomonas sp. UBA1376 | reverse complement strand
GGATTTCTCGAAACAGATGGGAACAGTGTTGAAGTTCTGCACTCTATAAAAGACAGACCGGATTTTACTCCCGAGAGGGAACTCTTTCAAAACGCCGAAAGACTGCTTATTGCCTTTCCTCTTTACGTTGACGCGATGCCCGGATCTGTGAAAGCGCTCTTTGAATCATTCGCTCCTCTGAAAGGAAAAAACCCCGGACTGAAGCTGATGTTCATGATTCAGTGCGGATTTCCTGAGACACACCACACCAGGTTTGTGGCACGCTACTGTGAAAAACTCGCCAGGAGGCTCGAATGTGAACCAGCCGGCTTAATATGCAAAGGCGGATGTGAAGGCCTCGCGGTTCAGCCACCTGCTCTGGTTGACAAGGTATTTAAAGGGTTTTACGAACTGGGGAAGGCCTATGGCGAAACAGGTGAGCTTGATGACAGAATCCTTGCCAAACTGGCACGCCCCGAGCATCTCACTGCGGAAAACCTGAAGCAGGTTATACCGATGGTTAATAGCTTTCTGTGGGATGATTGGATGAAGAAAAATAACGTTATAGAAAAAAGTTTCGACAAGCCCTACGGCGCCGATCTCTGAGACTGTTCTGCACCTTTAGCATTTCGAGGCTGTACCCAAACCGAAACCGGTTTAAGGGACAGCTTCTTTGTTTCCCGTTTATAATTGCTGGGATGATTATCTGCCCAGTTAACAAAAAAATTGTATAAACACTTGCTGAAATAATTAATGTTAAATAACATAAGTTATATAACACAAGTAATTTGAGAGGCTGCATACAGTTGAGGACTCACTGATTAATTCTATAGTAATATCAGGTTATATCAGCATCACTGCCGGCAAGGAGTTTATTGTTTCTCCTATCAATGGAATAATTGCTTCCCTTTTATACCTGGCTGTGGGTCTGGGGTTAAGAGCTTATCGTTTACGAGATAATCAAGCAATCAACAGCCAAAACGTTGTAATTGAGCACTATACTTAAGGATGCATAAGCCAGTAGATGGCTTGAGATAGGAGAACCCACCGATAGATCATATCGGTGGGTTCATGGTTAACGGATCAATTAAAGCCTGATCTCTAAATCACTTATTGGATAGGCGGCACAGCTGTGAACAAAGCCGGCCTGGTGATCGGATTTGCGCAGTTTGGCTGTACTGGCCTGGAATATCTGGCCTTTCACCAGTTTGACCCTACACAGACTGCATTCACCTGAGCGGCAGCAGTTTTCAACTACGATGCCAGCTCTTTCCATGGCCATCAGTAACGATTCATCGGCTCGGGCGGGAATTTCCTGCCCGTTGCTCAGTTTCACCGTAAAGACTGATTGAGATGATACCTCCTTGGGCCAGGCAGGATCATTATGAATCTGGCGGGGTAAACCAAACAATTCCCTGCGAATACGCCGGTCAGGTACGCCAAGTTTTTTCAGTTCCGGAATGGTGAAGGCATACATTTCCTGAGGCCCGCATATAAAGAAGGTCTTTCCCTCCACACTGCCTATCCTGCTGAGTATTAAATCCGCATCAATCAAGCCGGTTAAACCTTCATAGTCACTGACGGGATCGGATATGACCAGATCATAGCTAAAGTTGGCATAAGCTGCAGCTAGCTCCAGCAGTTCTTGGTGGAAGATGGCCTCCTGAGGAGAACGGCATCCATAGAGGAGATGAATTTTCCGATCCAGCATCCGATCCGTAACTTCCCGAATCATACTCATAAAGGGAGTGACACCACTGCCACCTGCCAGGAAAACCAAATCTTTTCCGTGGATTAACGGGTTGTAATAAAACTGACCAGCGGGCCCGGTGGACTGCAGAATATCTCCAACTTTCACCTGATCCAGCAGGTAAGAGGACACAAAACCATTGTCCACTCGACGGATAGTAATATCATAGTAGGCGATTTGATTAGGAGGAGACGATATGCTGTAAGGTCGGCCGGTGCAGACCCCGTCGATCTCTACCAAGAGATTGATATATTGGCCTGCCTGAAAGGGAGGCAGGTGACCGGATGCCGCGACCAGGCGCAGTGTACTGACTGTATCGGTTTCTTTGATCTTTGCGGCTACCCGCAGTTGCAGTCTCTTGGGGTGAAGCCTTTCCACTGCTGACGCCCATTTGCCTTTTTGCGCACGGTAGTCTATGCCGTACTTGCGGCAGATCTCCAGTTCATAAGCAATTTGGCTGTGGCCTTCGATCCTTTTTTGCATTTCGGTTTTCATTTTGCCACCTCCCTTTGGCTTTTTAGGTCTTTGAGTATCGCCCTGGCAGCGGCTGCTCCTGAACTCAGAGTGGGCTGAAAACCTCCTGAGCCGGCCCAGGCTCCAGCAAAATATAATCCTTTGATGGGAGACAGAGGGGAAACGAACATATTGGAATCCTTGGCATACTGGTCAAAACCGTAAATTGCTCCACCGGGAGTAGACAAGTAGCGCATATGGGTAAGGGGGGTAGCAACTTCGATTTCTTCTATGTGTTCGCGGAAACCCGGAAAGTAATGTTCTACCCGATCCAGTAACTGGTCAGCCAGTTGATATTTCTTTTCGTAATATTGGTGGGGTGGGATCTCCAGCCAGGGCTCGCCATATTTCAAATCCACAATAACCACCTGAGAGGTTCCCGGAGGAGAAGCGTCAGGATCTGATATATTGTAACAGGTCAACAACACATAATCGTTTTCTACCTCAACCCTTTTTAAGGAGGAGAATACCTTATTCATATCTGTGGTCGTGCCCAGGAAGTTGGTAGTCTCATCGATGCCTACCTGAGCAGGTTCGCAGTCCAAACCAATGTATAAAGTAAAGGAGGAAGGGCCTATGGTACTGCCTCCAAGTATCTTAAACTGCTCTTCCGGGACATGTTCTGGGTCGATCATTTCCGTATAAACTGCCAAGGTTGAGGCATTGGATACTACATAATCAGTTGCAATGGTATCACCTTGTTCAGTAACCACACCAGTTACCTTGCCCTCTTCCACCAGGATCCTGCTGACACCGCAGTTGAAGCGTGCGGTTCCGTTGGATTCGTAGTATTTTTCCAATAGAGCGGTGGAAAGCGCCTGGGAACCACCTTTCAGATGATAAGGCTTTAATTCGATATAGGCAAACAACAGTATAGCCATATCTGCGAAAGAAAGGCTTACCGGTGGAACGCCCATATATCCCCAGTATACGGCCAGGGCCATTTTTAAGAGGGGATCAGTGAAATATTGATCCAGCACCTCCTGGGTGCTTGTTAAGGCATACTGAAAGTAAGTAGGATAGACTTCCGGTGAGGCTTGAGGATCCCGGTAGGTTCCCAATAACTCAATACAGAATTGGTAGAGCAGGTCAAAGAAGCTGTTTATATTATCACTTTCGGCTGGAAATCTTTCCTGTAAAGTGGCGATAACCCCTTCGCGGTCGGCTGGTAAGGTTATATCCAGTTGACCAGGCACCAACAGTCGATAAAGGTTCTCCATCTCCACCCATTCCAAACGATCTACCACCCCTAATTTGTCCAAAACATAGCGCAGTGGACCTGGTTTTTCGGGGGTGCCCATCCCACTTAACTGGTGCAAAGCTACCTCAAACTCGAAACGTCCGCGACAAAAACTGGTGGCACAACCACCGGGAACATTATGCTTTTCCAATAATAAAGTCTTGATACCCTTCTGAGCCAGGCTACAGGCTGCGGTAAGACCGCCATTGCCGGCGCCGATAACAACCACATCATAGGCAGACATGTTATCACCAACTTTCTCTTAAGTCACCTGATTATATGAGTATTCGTCAACAAACTGGTTATTACCTGGTAACGGAATAAACATTAGAAAATTATCCTGCAAATAATGGCTGACAGCTTTAAATTTTGATACAATTCTTGACATACTGTATAGAGACGGTAAAGATAAAGTAAAGGAATAGTTTTCAGGCAACCAGGACGTAATAATTACAACGATTTCTTATACTGTAATGTTCAGGAGGGAAATTTTTGACAGAAACGTGGCAAGTAATNNCGTACTATGTCCGATGCCCTGCAGTCAGTAGCCGGGGATCGCATGCGAAGTATACTTGAGAAGGGAACTCGCAATCCTATTCGCGGGGTGCTGACGGGTATCCTGGTTACCGGACTTATTCAGAGCAGCAGCGCTACCACT
>DBRE01000088.1 GCA_002305535.1 Syntrophomonas sp. UBA1376 | reverse complement strand
GAGGTTTTTGCCCGTCACCAGGTTCCCAGCGGCCCATCGCAGACGAGGTATATTGGCGCTCCTTTTACCAAGGATGATCTGCTTCAGGCAGGAGCTGAGTTAGTTGCTGTTGATAACTTTACTAAAATGACTGACAACATATACATTACTGGAAGCATTCCACGGCTGACTGATTACGAAGATGCTGGAGGACCATTTATCAAGGAGGTTAACGGTGAGCTGTTACCCGATCCTATTGAAGATGATATGGCTTTGGTAATCACCCATCCCCAGGGCTTGATTATTGTCAGTGGCTGTGCTCATGCGGGAATGATAAATATGATAAATTACGCTCTGGAAAGCACCAGAGCCAGTAAAGTCTTGGCTTTCATTGGGGGAACTCATCTGAATACTGCCAATGAGAATCGCCTGAGAAAGACCGTTGCCGATCTGAAGCGAATAGACCCGCATCAACTCATTGTATGCCATTGTACTGGTTTTGCTGCCACCAGTCTTCTGTACCGTGAATTACCGACCATGACTCAAAAAGGAGAAACCGGAATGGTGTTTAAGTATTAAGCTGAGGGGGAATAAAGCATTTGAAAAAGAAGTATCGCTTGAGACCTGGGGAACTTCGCAAGGCTTGCAATCCGGCCAGTCTAAAGTTTCAAACAACGGCAGAATTGCTTCCCCTGAAGGGGATCATTGGTCAAGACAGAGCCCTGCAGTCCCTAAAATTTGGACTCAGCATAGATCATCTGGGCTACAATGTTTATCTGTCCGGTGCTCTGGGTACAGGTAAGACTACTTTGGCCCAGGCAATGCTGGAAGATAAAGCCCGCAAAGAGCCACCGCCTTCAGATTGGTGTTATGTATATAATTTTGAAAACCCTGACTGCCCAAATGCCCTAGAACTTCCGGCCGGGCTGGGGAAACAGTTCAAGAAGGAACTGGAGGAACAGGTGGAAAAGATCATTGCCCGAGTAACTAAGGCTTTGGAAGAAGACGAGTTCGACTATAAACGTGGCCAGATAATGGGGCAGTTTTTGGAAAAGACTAATATTCTATATTTGCAGGCTGAAGAAGAAGCCCGTAAGTTGGGCTTTGGTATTTCCAAAACCGACCAGGGTATTAACAGCTACCCCTTAAAAGAAGGGGAAGCCATGAGCCAGGAACACTATATGAGCTTGAGTGATGATCAACGGGCTGAGTTAATGAAACGTAGTTCTTTGGTGCAGGAAAAGCTGGCCGAATCATTTCGACAATATAGGGAATTGGAAAAATCCATCAAAGAACAGGTGAAAAACTTAGAAAAGGACACTGCCGATAGTGTAACTACTCCCTATTTTGAGGAGTTATTGCATCGTTATCGCCGTTATCCCCAGTTGATCAAGTACCTGAAAGATTTGCGGCAAGATCTGCTCGATCATTTCACGATTATAGTAAAACAGGATGAAAGCAATCCCTGGAACTTTTTGCGTAGCAGCGACCGACGCAATTTGCTGCGCCGATACCAGGTAAACCTATTGGTGGACAATTCCGAGCAGAATCATGCTCCCGTAATATTTGAGAGTAACCCTACTTTTTCCAACCTGTTTGGACAAATCGAATATGAAAGTGAGTTTGGTGTTCTGGCTACTGATTTTTCAAAAATCAAAGCCGGCACCATTCATCAGGCTAATGGAGGATACCTGGTTCTGCATATGTATGATTTGGCCAAGAATTTCTATGTTTGGGATACCTTGAAAAGGGTGCTCAAGAATCGGGAAATACAGGTCGAAACCATGAGTCGCATGTTTGGCATTAGTAACAGTGAGACTCTCCGTCCCCAGCCCATACCGGTAAAAATTAAGGTTATCCTCATAGGAGAACCGATCTATTATTATTTGCTCTATAACCAGGACGAAGAGTTTCAAAAGCTCTTTAAGATCAAAGCAGATTTTGACACCGAGATGGAGCGCTCCCGCAAGCATATCAATGATTACGCGCGCTTGATAGCTTCAGTCTGTGAGAGTGAGGGTCTGCGCCATTTTGATAGAGAGGCGGTTGCACAGGTTGTAGATTACGGTAGCCGTATGGTTGATGACCAGGATAAATTGACCACCCTGTTCAATAAATTAGTAGAGATTATTTATGAAGCCAATAGCTGGGCCAAACAGTCCCGTGCTTCCGTGGTAACTGGTAGCCATGTACTGCGTGCCATTAAGGAAAAGCGGTATCGCGCATCCTTAGTTGAAGACCATATGCATGACTTGATCAACAAGGAGACCATCTTGATAGATGTGCATGGCAGACAGGTGGGACAGATAAATGGATTGGCCGTTTATGAATTAGGTGACCATCAATTTGGCAAACCGGTACGAATTACCGCCAAGACATTTATGGGTGAAAGTGGATTGGTCAATATTGAAAGGGAAATACGCATGAGCGGTAGCATTCACAGCAAGGGAGTGCTGACTTTGAATGGCTATATGGGAGCTCAATATGCTCAGGATAAACCTCTGTCACTTACGGCCAGTCTGACCTTTGAGCAAAGTTACCAGGGTATAGAAGGGGATAGTGCCTCTAGTGCGGAGTTATATGCCCTATTATCCAGTTTATCCGGGGTGCCGATCTATCAGGGAATTGCTGTAACTGGTTCGGTTAATCAAAATGGTGAAATCCAGCCGGTGGGGGGAGTAAATCAGAAAATTGAAGGATTCTTTCGGGTGTGCAAAGCCTATGGGCTGAACGGAGAACAGGGGGTGATCATACCGCGCCAGAATATGCGAAATCTAATGCTAGATACGGAAATAGTGGAAGCCGTTCGACAAAAGAAATTTAACATTTGGGCAGTGGAACATATTGACCAAGGTTTGGAAATATTGACCGATATACCAGCTGGAGTTGCTGATGAAAACGGGCAATTCCCAGAAAACAGCATACATGAAAGGGTAAATCGTAAATTGAGTGAGTGGAATGATAAACGCCGCTGGGGTCGAGACCAAAAGCCGCGAACTGCTGCGGTGCGAAGGAGGAGGAGTGCTTGGTAAGAAAGAAAACTAGGTGGGTGATGTTGCTTTTGTTGATGGGATTGATGGTTAGCGGATGCCAATTCGATGCCAGCCAATTGATCCGTCCTAACGAAGAGGTTCAGGATAAACTGATCAGAGTGGAGATCGTATTTACCGACGATAAGACCTTAGTGGGTTATGTGAAGCAGTTAGCTATTGATCCTGAGTCCAAAGTATATGTAGGGGGTTCCTCAGCGAACTACTTGTATGATGTGGAAGGAAATGTAGTGGGGGTTTTTAATTATCAGAGGGTATTGTATATGAACATACTGCCTGCTGAAGTGGAACCGTAAGACAGTTCAATAGGAGAGAAGGGTGATGGGCATGAAGGTGATGGAATGGTTTGAGAAGATATCACGCCGCGTTGATGTTCGTTATCGGCTTATCGTAGTCTTCACTTTAATATTGGCTGCGGTTACTGGACTAATGGGCATCTATGCTACTTCGGTGGTCTCTGACCGCTTGGAAATTGCGGCTGAGGAAAAGCTTATGTCCGACCTACAAACGGGAGAACACATTATTGATCAAGCTTATCCCGGCCTTTGGAAAATTACCGATGGTCAGCTATATAAAGGGAACACTCTCATCAATAATGAGCACGATATCGTTGACCATATAGGTGATCTAACCGGAGATTCAGTTACTATTTTCAGTGGTGATACTCGGGTGGCAACCAATGTGACCAAAGATGGTCAACGCATGGTTAATACCCAAGTTTCAGAGCAAGTAAGACATGCAGTTTTGGACAACGGGGAAACCTTTTTAGGCAAAGCTGATGTGGTGGGAACCATCAATTACGCAGCTTATAAGCCGATCAAAGATGTTAATGGTGACATTATTGGCATATGGTTTGTTGGTGTACCCAGCACAAAATATGTTAGCATTGTTGATGATTTTCGTCTCCATATGATTGGCTATTCAGTGGTTGGTATTTCCCTTGGGCTTTTGGCAGCTTTTATACTGGCCTATACAGTATATGCACCCTTGGTGCGTATCCGTTCCAAACTGAAATACATAGGCGAAGGCGATTTAACTCAGAGTATCGAAATAGTGGGCAGGGATGAAATCAGCCGAGTAGCAACAGGTGTAAACCTGACCGTAGAACGAATCTCCGAATTAATAAGCCAATCTAAAAACTTGACAGTTACGGTCAGCTCATCTAGTCAAGAACTGGCCCAACGTTCGCAGATGAGTGCCACGCTTATGGAAAATATGGTTTTGCAAGCCAATGAGATGACTCAGAGTGCCCACCGTCAAGCTGATTTAACCAGACAATCCCGCCAAAGTATAACGGAAATGTCATCTGCTATAGAACAACTAGCCCTAAATTCTCAGCAAGTATCATCCTCAGCTTTCAGCGCTGCTCATCAAGCGGAAGCCGGAGAGCAGAAGTTGAATCTGGCAGTGGGGCAGATCGAGACTATCAGTCGCACCGTCAATTCTACTGCTGATATCATCGTTGAGCTAGGCGTAAAATCCAAAGAGATCGGGCAGATTGTAGATCTAATAACCAATATTGCGGATCAGACTAATCTGTTGGCTTTGAATGCAGCCATTGAAGCTGCCAGGGCCGGTGAACAAGGACGTGGATTTGCTGTGGTAGCTGAAGAAGTGCGCAAACTGGCGGAAGAATCAAGTGAAGCAACTCAACGTATTGCGGGACTAATATTGGAGATTCAGAATGAGGCCAGCCGAGCCGTCACGTCGATGGAAGGTGGCACCCGAGAAGTAGCTAAAGGGATCGAAGTAGTTAATGGAGCGGGGCAAGCCTTCCAGGAAATAACCAAA
>DBRE01000091.1:19346-45165 GCA_002305535.1 Syntrophomonas sp. UBA1376 | reverse complement strand
AAAAAGAGAGGGTGAAATCAGCCCTTTGTTTGACCTGGGGAGAAAGGCCATGAGAGCCGCCTACCACTAGATTAACGCGGGGCAGCCCCGAGACATTCCACTTTTCGACTTGCACAGCCAATTCCCCAGATGAAAGCATCTTACCGTGGCTGTCTAGAGCTACCACTAATTCATCAGATGAGAGTAGAGCCAGGATGCGCTCTCCCTCCTTGTGCAGCACCCTCTGTATCTCCTTATCGCCAGCTTTGGGGTTGGTCTTTTCCTCCAACCCATCAATCAGTTCCACATTACTGTAGGGGCGCAAACGTTTCATATATTCCTTAATGCCTTCGACATAAAAGGATTCCCGAATTTTTCCCACGGAAATGATGCGGTACTTCATGCTTGGCTCCCCTTACCTTGTTTTATCCAAGTCTAGCCTACCTATGGTGAAAAATAAAGACTGCGCATAAGGTCTGTTTTCCCAGCAGGCAATTGTGGCCAGGTCTTCTTTTGTAATACAATGATAATGGAGGATAATGTTATGAGTTTTCGTGATATCGGTATAAAAATACAATCTGCCCGCGAGGAAAAGGGACTGAGCCAGGAGCAACTAGCCCGATTGATAGGCTGTTCCCAGTCTGCTCTTTCCAACTATGAGAAAGGCAAGCGTCGTCTTTACTTGTCTCAGTTGGAGAAGATGGCTGAAATTCTGGACAAGCCCTTGGAGTACTTTGTGGAAACACTGGGTCATAATCAGCACCCACCAGTTGTGCCTGATCGCAATCAGAGCTTTGTTGAGATAATGAATCAGCTCAACAGGCTGACTGATGAGGATATCAGTGAAGTTATGAACTACGTCCGCTATTTGGAGTGGAAAAGGTCGGGGAGGGCATAAAATGGATCTGTCATTAACCAGGGAGCAGCAGGAATTGATCAAGTCGGTGCAGGAGATGGCTAACCGGGATATTAAGCCATTTGCATTAAAGGGTAGTAGTAAATACAAAGAGAAGATGCTTCTGGCTATGGCGCGCATGAATTTGCTCTGTCCTACCGTTCCCCAGGAATACGGCGGGCTGGGTCTGGATCTGTTTTCCACTGCTCTGGTAGTGGAAGAATTAGCGGCAGCATCGCCAGGGATGGCGGCTATTGTGGCGGCTACGCTACATGCGGCTGAGCCGATTCTTTTAGCTGGAACCGAGCAGCAAAAGAGCGAGTTCCTTCCTCTGCTGACCGGTGCCCATGGTGGATCAGCAGCTTTTGCTTTAACTGAGTCTGCTGGGGGTTCGGATCTCAATAACATAGCCAGTTATGCTGAGGCTGTCCCGGATGGTTATCTGCTCAATGGCAGCAAGGATTATATGATCAATGCTGGTATGGCTCGTTTTATATCGGTAGTGGCGGCTATTGATAACCGCGGCAAAAAGTCCTCTTTGCGAATATTTCTGGTTCCGGGTAGTGCGGCCGGGATCGTGACTGAAGAGATCTATCAAACCTCTGGTATCAATCTGACTTCAGTGGGGCGGGTCAAGTTTGACGATGTCCATATTATGGATCAACAGGTTGTAAAAAGCCGTGAAGCCGGAAGTGGGTATTTACTACTGACTCAAACCTTTGATGTGGGGCGCGCTCTGGTAGGTGCACTGGCAGTAGGTATAGCTCGGGCAGCACTGGAACAGGCTCTGGATTTTGCTGACAACCGGCTACAGTCCGGGACTCCCATCAAGAAACATCAGGCGGTGGCCTTCACTCTGGCTGACATGGCCACTGACATTGAAATGGCCCGGTTGATGACCTGGAAAGCCTGCTGGCTTATCGATCAGGGAGGGGATTACAGTGTGGCCTCAGCTATGGCCAAACTAGCTTCCAGCAGCATGGCTCAACGCGTCACTTGTTCTGCAGCTGACATTTTAGGTGCCCGTGGATATTTGCACGGAACACTTATCGAGCAGTTAGTTCGCGATGCCCGGGTTCTCTCCACCATTGAAGGCACCAACCATATCCAGCGGCTGCTGATCTCATCGCAACTTTGAACAGGAGTCGACCATGATATATATTATTAGTGAACAAGATTGTGTTCCCTGTGGTCTGTGTGCCGATGTCTGCCCGGTGAATGCTATCGGGATGGGCATATATAAAATCGATCCGGAAGTCTGCACCGGCTGTGGTGAGTGTGCGGACAGTTGCCCTTTGCAGGCCATTAGGCCTTATGAGCCGGATTAAGGCTCGGAATTACCTCGTTTGATATCACGGGCGCGCTGCAGAGCATGCAGTGTTTCCGGGCCTACTATACCATCCACCAGGATACCCTCCGCTGTCTGGAAAGCGACCACTGCTGCTTCGGTATGCTGGCCGAAATAAGAATCCAATTTGTATTTATAATAACCGAGTTCCTTTAGAATGCTCTGGACGAAGCGCACATCGCTCCCCTTGTCTCCTTTTCTCAATATCCTGCCAGAATAGGCCTTACCCATAATAACTACCGGCGTACCCACCGGAGTCTGCGCGTAGATCTCAATAACATCCTCATTATATAAACGAATACAGCCGTGGCTGACTGCTTTGCCAATGGATTTGGGATTATTGGTGCCATGGATGCCGTAGCCGCCCCAAGGAACGCTAAGGCGCATCCAGCGAACCCCAAAGGGCCCTCCTGGATTTAGGGCTTTGGAGACGATGGTCCAGTTGCCCAGAGGTGTTGGGGTGGACGGTTTGCCAATAGCAACGGGATAGGTTTTTGTTTTTCCCTGGGGAGAACTGAAGTGCAATCTGCGTTTATCAAGATCGATGGTGATCAGAACCCCGGGTTGCCGTAGCCTTTTTGGATCACGATCAGGCCTGACATGGTTTACAAGCAGCCTGCTCCAGGTTTTGACCCCTATTACTCCATCTGCTGGAAGGCCTTCCCGCTCCTGATAGTTTCTCACCGCTTGGTCACAGGCCAAATCAAAGCATCCATTGATTTCTCCACTAAATAAACCGATCTCCTGTAGGATCTGCTGCACTAAGGCAATGTCTGGCCCTTCCATAGGTTCTGACATCAGTCGCAGGTAACGGCTGGCATATATCATGGATCTATACCTCACATTTTTGTTAACAGTATATGGTCATTTTGAGGAGACTGATCAGAGAAAAGCGGGAGTATTATCTGCCGAGAGTGACATTAAATATAATAAATACCAATAAATGGGAGGAATATTCTCCCCGATGGCGAATTGTAGAAGCAAAATAATTATTGAGGGTGTGGTATTGTCTTATGAAACCGTTAGATACCAATCAAGCTGACGATTTGCTCACCGCAGCCGCTGCCAAGTTGCAGCAGCATGATGTCGGCGGGGCTCTTGATATACTGGTAAAGGCATATCAAGTCTGGCCTGATAATTGCTTGATATTGAATATGAGCGGTCGGTGTTATCAGATATTGGGAGAATTTGAAAGGGCTGAACGCTGCTGGCAAGAAGCACTGAAAATCGATCCGGACAATGATGTAGCTGAGTCCAATTTGAGCACCTTGCAGCAACCGGCTTTTCGTTCCTGGCAAAAGCGATATAAAATGGCTTTGACCACTCTGGAAAAGAAAAGATTTGCTGAGGCGAGAGGAATGCTACGTCAGCTTATGGAGGAACATGATGAATTTGTCTCCTTATATAAGGTATTGGGGCTGAGTTGTCTGGCGGAAGGTGATCGTGACGAAGCGCACCGAATTTGGCGCAAAGGTCTGGAGCTTGATATCAACAACAGCTCTTTACAAGAGTACTTAGCTATGCCTGAGAGGCGATCCATAAAGTTTATCAAAGAAGAAGAGCCCCCTAAACCCCTTTTTCATACGGTTTTTACCCGTCGCCGCCTACTGATTCTTACCGGCCTACTGTGTTTGGCTCTGGTGATGCAAACTGGTATCGTGCTCAATAGTCATCGACAAAATGTAGCCACCACTGCAAATTTACAGCAACGCATTCAACAGTTGACTGCCCTGGTTGAGCAACCTCAGGAGCCCCCTGATGAAACTGTTTCAGCCGCAGCAGTTGAGGAACTATCCATGGAAGGTTCGCATTATGACGTAGAACAGGAAGAACATTACTATCTGGCTGGTTATCAGGCTTATCAGGCCAAGGACTGGAAAAACGCGGCTAGTAATCTGGGAGTGGTGGTGTCGATGCAGACCGGTAGTTACTTGAACCGGGAAGCTTTGTATTATCTAGCCCGCACCTATTATCTGCAAGAGGACTATGATCAGGCTGAAAAATATTATCTGCTCTACCTGGATAGGTTCCCCGCCTCCAATTACTTTGATGACAGTCTTTTTTACCTGGCCTGTACCTACTATTTTAGTGATCGATCGCAACAAGCTCAGGAGGTGTTGCAGCAACTGGAAGAATGGGATCCTAATAGCGGCTATCTTTCATCCAGTCTTTACCGGACTATGATCAAGGATTGAATAATAGCAGTGTAATATACAGAAGGAGCTGAATTATTACCCAAGGTATTCATTTCAAATAAAAAAGTCAGAAAATTAATTCGCGATTGGCGAAAATATTTGTTATGATGTAATTGAATAGAAAATTACATGGCGTAATAAAAGTGTAGTGATACATAGCTGTGTGGTTGGAGATTGCCTGAGCATCCACTAGGATGCAAGCCTGTACCGGGGGGATACGGCATGGCCAATTTACAAAGTCACCAGACTCTGTGCACCTGTGGGAGCGGCAAGCCTTTCGAGGATTGCTGCGGTGTGAATAGCGGATGTCTGGTGATTCACTTTCCACAAGCGAAAAAGGAAAATTACGGAATTCATCTGGAAGCATCGCTATCAGAATTGATTTCCTATGCCCGTCGCTACTTTTACAATTGGGAAGCAGCTGGGAAGGTTCGCTTTAACTCCTATGCCCAGTCTCAGGAGATAGAAAGCGGCTTTGCCAATCTGTTTTGGAATTGGTATGTAATAGATTATCGTTTTCATCGAGATGTCTCACCCATCATAGATTTCTACATGGCTGAAAAAGCAGATGAGATGGAGGAACATCTCTATCCTACTTTTACTGCTCTCAAGAATTCCTATCTTTCCGTATATCAGGTGCAATGGATAAAAAACAATGCCGTCTGTATCCGCGACATTTTTGGCCATAATCAGTACGTGGTGGAGAGGGATTTCGGTCCCCATACCCGCATTGTTGAAGAAGGCATGCTCCTGTTGACCAGGATCGTGCAGGTGGCCAAGACACCCATCATGTTAGGGCGTCCCATCCTGGTTAACTACAAACATAAAAACTACCTATTAGAAGAAGTGAACTCACTGCGGATATTTGAAGGAATCGATGATCCGCGGGTGTTTTTGAAAGAACACGCTGAGGTTCTATGTGGGTTGGTCATAGATCTTACTCATGGTATAAAAAAATCTCGCATGAAATCGCGAACTCTACATCTGAGTGAAAACGACCGCCTAATAATGCGCACTAATCTGCAGAACGGCGGCGAGTTCAATCTTTTGGAACGCAATGAGAGATGGCTGAAATTCACCTGGGGTGAGGGGCATGGCTTGTTGCGCCGCCTATATTTGGGCAATGCTGGTATCATAGTAGCCGCTGAGGATAACAACGACTTGAACTGGGCCACCCAGATGCTAAAAGGAATGATGGAGAGAAGCCGCCTCCATGCGCCTTATCGCTGGGTGGAAGGCTACGACTTTTTCAGTGAAGAAGAGGCCGAAGAGATCTTAGCGGAAATAATGCACGATAAATACTTGGAAGAGTGGTTGTCAACAGCCCATCATGAACTGGAAGGAATGACTCCGCTCCAGGCCATCAAGGATGTACGGGGGCGGGTATTGTTAGAAGCACTCCTCAATGACATGGAGACTTGCGAAGTACTGGCGAAGAGCCAGGGAGAATACTATTTCCCCACGGCTGTGATCAGAACCAAAATGAATCTGGATAAGGATCGCTTGCAACGAGAACTTATGCAGCCGGAAGCGATAGCTATTAAAGTAAGTAAGTACCGCGATCGTCAGGAACTGAGTTCCTATATCACCGCCTACAACTGGCCTAATGAAGAACTGCGTCAGGTAGCTATGGCAGCCTTTGATCTATACAGCAGTAGCCGTGACTATAACACTTTAGCCTGGATCCTATTTATGTGGAGTGAATTCGCCAGCATCTATCAGCCCCGCGTGTCCAAAGTGCGAAGCTGGCTGGCTGCCTTGGAACACGCTTACCTGCACTTAGCGGATAAGCGGGTCAGTTTTGCTCGAACTGCCAAGCGTTATGGTTTACCAACTGGTTTGATCAGCAAACATACCTTATTGTTAGAACGGCATTTTCAACGTTATCCCTTGGATCTATCCAGGAAAATAGCCACCTATCCTTCTTGGGAGGAATTAGATGAACGCGAGAAAATCGGGGCTTATGAAGAAGTGCAGCAGCATCTGCAGATGTTTGCCTATGGCGTAAAACCGGTCTGGAACCGCTCTGAAGATGACTCCCGGGAGGAGTATTACGAACTGGTCAACACCATGGGACGTTTTTGGGATGAACCGATCCGACGTGTCTATGAACAGTTCTTTAGAGCTCACTATTGTATGGACGATATCAACTGTAATCATACCTCCATAGCCAACCTTTTCTGGGAAAGTCAGGCGCGCCGTTTTCCGCCTTACTTAAAGGCAGCGTCCTTCAATCTCATGATGAGTTTTGTGGGGGCCTATCGAGTGTTTCCTCAGGGCACTAATTCCCTGGTTTTTGAAGATATTTTTAGTGAAGAGCGCTTTAACGTCTATGGCCGCTTTGGAAACCGGGTTCATGAGAACATAATCCCGGGTATGATCAGCATCACTCGTTTACTACCCATGGGAGATCGATATTGGGTAAATGACCCCATGTTTGTGGTTTTGCCCGAATTACAGGGACTGTTCAACAAGAATTTACCCATGCTGATGGAAAGACTGCATCCTTATGATGAGTCCGATATTAGATATCTTAAAATGCGCGGCGAAAAGATCATCAAAGCCTACATTATGTCGTTGGATGAAATGGAACAGGACACCTTGCGTATGATGACCCAACCTCTGCAAGTTGAATGGCATTGTGCCGGAGTGTGCAATCCTCAGTTGATCAAGGAAGTACTAAAACAAAATCGCCGTTTCCGCCTGTTACACGAAGACAATAACCGCACCAGTTTCTTATGGCTGAGCTTTAACCATAAGCACAAATACCAATGGGGCTACGTTATGCTGGAGAACCAACAGCTACTGATCACGGTCATTCCTGGCAAAGACCTGGATAGGTTGATAAAGGATATCCGCAGGGCTTTTAAGACAGCCGATGTAGTGGTGGCCTTTCGACCTGTTGAACATGTGGCAGCCCTTAAGGGAATGGAATATGAAATGGTGGCCGATCTGGCCCAGTTTTTCAACACGCATCCCGATCTATCACTGGTTCTGCTTCGTCAGGATGAGTTGGAAGATGAAGATCTGGAATGGGCACAGGGTGTATTCATATTAAAACTAGGCTCCTTATTGATGGATTACTTGGATAAACAGCACCGTTAGATTCACAGTCCGAACGGGCCGAATGAATTCAATTATATAATAAGGAAGCATTATCATCAGTGTTGCTACAAGAGGTTTATAGGCCTCACCAATTATAATATGGCAAAGGTTGGGCAACAATACTTGACGAAAGTATATCGATTCATTTATCCTATATATCGTCAGAGTTGTGTGCGGAAGTGGCTCAGTGGTAGAGCATCGCCTTGCCAAGGCGAGGGTCGCGAGTTCGAATCTCGTCTTCCGCTCCATAATGAATGTATACCTCGGCGTATGCCGAGGTGTTGTGTTTTAGGTGATAATAGGGTACATTTTTAAGAGGATTATTCTGGATCGCCTAAAATACTACCAATTACAGTATTTTACCCCGTTAAGAATCAGATTGGAGGAGCATAAATGGGAGCCGTATTAGAAAAGATAGAAAACAGTGAGGCCTACATAGCCATTGAAGTTGATCCTGACAAGCTGGAAGAAGGCCTGGAACATGCATACCGCAAAGTAGTAAAACAGGTCAGCATCCCTGGCTTTCGTCGGGGCAGGGTACCTCGGCAGCTGTTGGAAGCTCATTTTGGCAAGGAAGTTCTCTACCAGGATGCGCTGGAATATATAGTTCCTCATGCCTATGAAGAAGCTATTACTGAACTTAGTATCGAACCGATCGCCCAACCTGATTTTGACATTGAAGAAATTGAAGATGGGCAACCCTTGCAGGTCAAGGTACGGGTGGCTGTTAAACCAGACGTACAACTGGGCGAAATCGAAGGCCTGGAAGTTCGCATCCCCCGCATGGAAATAACCGACCAGGATGTCGAACGTCGACTGGAAGATATTCGTTCCCGTTATGCTCAATTAGAGGAAAAGACCGATGAACCAGTGGAATCAGGTGATGTCGCAACCATAGACTTTGCCGGCTATATTGACGGTGAACTGTTTGAAGGCGGAGCCGGTGAAGACTATTCTTTGGAAATAGGCTCCAACACTTTTATTCCTGGTTTTGAGGAACAACTGATCGGGGCCAGGATCGGCGAGGAGAAAGAGGTTAAAGTTACCTTCCCGGAAGAATATCACGCTGAAGATCTTGCTGGAAAAGAAGCCTTATTCAAAGTGACAGTTAAGACCATTGAAACGCGTAAACTTAGAGAGTTGGATGATGAATTTGCCCAGGAAGTCAGCCAGTTTGACACTTTGGCTGAGTTCAAGGAAGATATACGCAACAATTTAGTGCAGATGATGGAAGGCCGCAAAAAGGAATTCATTAACCAGGAAGTTCTGGATAAAGCCGTTGCTGCCAGTGAGATTCCTTTAGCTGAAGCAGTGGTAAACATGCAGATCGAGCATATGCTCCAGCAATTCTCGCAGCGTTTGGCCTCACAGGGATTGACCCTGGAACAGTACTACCAGTTCACTGCCAGCACCCAGGAAGACCTGGCAAATGATATGCGGCCGGAGGCTGAAAGAACGGCAAAAATCAACTTCCTTTTGGAGAAAATAGTTGAGGAAAAAGGTATTGAAGTAACTGATGAAGAAATGGATAAGCAAATAGAAGAAGCTGCCCAGGGCATGGGGGTCGACCCCGAACAGGCTAAGCAGAATTTGGCCGGTATCATGGACAACCTGGAATTCAGCGTAAAGATGGACAAGGCCGTTAAGTACTTGGTCGATCATGCCAAAATTGAGGAATATGAAACCTCTGAAGTCAACGATGAGCAATCAGAATCTGCTAGTGACGAGTAAGCTTAAATAGAATACTATATAGTAACCACGAATAGTTTTTGGTAAAGGAGTGAAACGAATGTCATATCTGGTGCCTATGGTTGTAGAACAGACCAATCGGGGTGAACGTTCTTACGATATTTACTCCCGCCTACTTAAAGACCGTATTATTTTTTTAGGCAGTGCCATAGATGATACGGTAGCGAACCTGGTCATTGCACAGCTGCTTTTTTTAGAAGCTGAAGATCCGGATAAAGACATCAGTTTGTATATCAATAGCCCGGGCGGTTCTGTAAGCGCTGGGTTGGCTATTTATGATACCATACAGCATATCCGGGCTGACGTATCAACGATCTGTGTGGGTATGGCCGCCAGTATGGGAGCTATTCTCCTGTCAGCAGGACAAAAGGGCAAACGCTTTGCCCTACCTAATGCAGAAGTCATGATCCACCAACCTCTGGGTGGTACTCAGGGGCAGGCCGTCGACATAGAGATCCATGCCCGCCATATCATAGCCACCAAAGAAAAATTGGATGGTATTTTAGTCGAACGTACTGGGCAACCTCTGGAGAGGATCAAGCAAGATACAGACAGAGATTATTTTATGACTGCCTTAGAAGCGAAAGAATATGGTATCATTGACGATGTGATGACCCAGCCCAAGAAATCAACCAGCAAGAAGTAGCTTTTAGGTCAGAGGGGTGAACAAATGCACAAATATGGGGATGAAAAAGGACAACTGAAGTGTTCCTTCTGTGGTAAGACTCAGGATCAGGTTAAGAAGCTGGTAGCCGGACCGGGTGTTTACATCTGTGATGAATGCATTGAATTATGTAATGAGATCATCGAAGAAGAACTGGCCGATGATCTGGGATTTGAGCTGGGAGATATTCCTAAACCCCAGGAGATTCGGGATATTCTAGATGAATATGTGATCAGTCAGGATCGTGCCAAGAAATCACTGGCAGTGGCTGTCTATAATCATTACAAACGCATTAACTTGGGTATGAAACTGGATGATGTTGAACTACAGAAGAGCAATATTATGATGCTGGGGCCGACAGGAAGCGGTAAAACCCTATTGGCCCAGACTTTAGCGCGTATATTAAATGTTCCCTTTGCCATTGCTGACGCTACATCGTTAACTGAGGCTGGTTATGTTGGTGAAGATGTGGAGAACATCCTGCTGAAACTGATCCAAGCCGCTGACTACGATATTGAGAAGGCGGAAAAGGGTATCGTCTATATTGACGAGATTGACAAGATCGCCCGTAAAACTGATAACCCCAGTATTACTCGGGACGTCTCCGGAGAAGGGGTCCAACAGGCCTTGCTGAAAATCCTGGAAGGCACCGTAGCTAGTGTACCTCCCCAGGGTGGACGAAAGCATCCGCATCAGGAATTTATTCAGATCGACACCAGCAACATTCTGTTTATCTGCGGCGGAGCATTCGAGGGTATTGACAAGATCATTCAAAGCCGCGTTAATCAGAAGGTGATGGGTTTTGGAGCTGATATTCAGACAAAGAGTGAGAAGAGTATCGGTGACATACTGAGTATGATCCTGCCCCAGGATCTGTTACGCTATGGACTTATCCCTGAGTTCGTGGGCCGGGTGCCTATTATTGTCACCTTGGATGCTCTGGACATAGATGCTCTAGTGAGCATATTGACCGAGCCCAAAAACGCCCTGGCTAAACAGTACAAGAAACTGTTCGAACTGGATGGAGTAGACCTGGAGTTTACGGACGAAGCCTTGCAAGCGATAGCTGAAGAGGCTATGGAACGCAATACGGGAGCGCGGGGTCTCAGAGCCATAATTGAGGATATAATGCTGGATGTCATGTACGAGGTTCCTTCACGTATGGATGTGACCAAAGTAGTAATAACCAAAGATGTTATCCTCAAGAAGGAAAACCCACTGTTAGTAACGGTGGATGCCAAACGTAGAGTTAACTAGTTTTTCACAAAAGCATACTGAATAGGAAAAAGGTAGCGGAAGCTACCTTTTTTTACTGCTCATTAGCTTTCATTCTATACTGCTGCTACGGGAATAATAGGTGCAGTATGTTTGGAAAGGAACTGGGCGCTATGAACAACTTTTTTCTTCAATATGGCGGTATTCTCTACATCGTGCAGTTCATTTTTGCGGTGATCATTGGCCTGTATTTTTGGAACCTGCTCAAAAATCAGCAGGGCAAAAAAACCGTGATCTTCAAGGAGTCAGAAAAAGAAAACTCCAAACTAAAACAGATGCGCAGTATCAAGTTAAGTGAGCCGCTGTCCAGCCTTACCCGACCAAACAACCTCAATGATGTGGTAGGGCAGAAGGAAGGCATCGACATGCTCCGTTCCGCCTTATGCGGTATCAATCCCCAACACGTGATCATTTACGGCCCCCCGGGAGTAGGTAAAACTGCCGCTGCCCGCTTGGTCTTGGAAGAATCCAAGCAGAACCCCTGGTCACCTTTCACGGAGGATTCAAAGTTCGTGGAAGTTGATGCCACCATCATGCGCTTTGATGAACGCAATATTGCTGATCCTCTCATCGGCTCAGTACATGATCCTATTTATCAAGGTGCGGGAGCCATGGGTACTGCAGGTATTCCCCAGCCGAAACCAGGGGCTTGTACCAAAGCTCATGGAGGCATACTGTTTATTGATGAAATTGGTGAACTCCATCCCATCCAAATGAATAAGCTGTTAAAAGTCTTGGAAGATCGGAAGGTGATGCTGGAAAGTGCTTACTATAGTGAAAACGACCGCAATATTCCGGCTCACATCCACGATATATTCTTAAATGGTCTTCCCGCTGATTTTCGATTGGTGGGAGCCACCACCCGCAACCCGGAAGAATTGCCACCAGCCCTAAGATCGCGCTGCATGGAGATCTTCTTCAAACCCCTGGAAAAAGAAGACATTCAGCGTATTGTCATCAATGCTCTGGAGCGCCTGAATATTAAAATTGAGGACGGGGCGTTGGAAGAAATAAATCGTTTTGCATCCAATGGTCGTGAGGCAGTCAACATGGTACAGCTTTCTGCTGGCATAGCCCAAATGGAAATGGAGTCCCAGATCACTCGACAAGTGGTGGAAAAGGTTCTAAACAACGGACGATTTTCTCCCCGACCGGACATGAAACCCAAGGATCGTCCTACCATAGGAGTAGTAAATGGATTGGCCGTATACGGAGCTACCGCTGGAATCATCATAGAGGTGGAGGCGACCAGTATTCCGGTCAAGCCGGGTAAAGGAGTCTGGACTGTTACTGGAGTTGTTGAACAGGAACAGGTAGATGGGGGAGGCCGCAGTTACACCCGTAAAAGTATGGCTAAGGGTGCCGTGGAAAATGTACTGACGGTTTTGCGATCTCGCTATCAACTAGATACACGGGATTATGATATCCATCTGAATTTTCCCGGTGGAGTCCCGGTGGATGGGCCATCGGCAGGAATAAGTATGGCTACCGCGGTTTACTCGTCGATAACGCAGCAGCCGGTGGATAATCTCCTGGCTATGACCGGGGAGTTATCAGTACAGGGTAAAGTTCGCCCTGTGGGGGGGATATTGAGTAAAATTGACGCGGCGCGACGGGTTGGGGTGAAAAAGATCATCATTCCAGCTGATAATTGGATGGCCACCCTGGATAGTATATCTGATGTGGAGATCATAGCGGTTCGGGATCTGGATGAAGTATTAGACCAAGCTTTCGTTGATGGCCACAAGAGAGTCACTTCCTATAGCTCAGAGTACAGGTGGCATGGGCATAAGCACCTGGCCGGCCTTATTGCGCCTGAAACCGACATATAGTAGAATGTACTTGCTTGGAGGTGTAATATGATGGAAAACCAGACCACCTACCGCTCTATTCCCATGCTGCCGCTTAGAGGGGTATTAGTCTTTCCATATACAGTAATTCATTTGGATGTGGGAAGGAAAAAATCTATCACGGCTATTGAAGAAGCTATGATGGACAGCAAAGAGATATTTTTGGCTACCCAGAAAGAAGCGCAAACCGATGAGCCGGATACAGAGGACATTTATACAGCAGGTACGGTAGCGGAGATACGGCAAATACTGAAAATGCCCGGTGGCACTATGCGGGTCTTAGTGGAAGGACTGCATCGGGCTGAGATCAAGCAGTTTGTTTTTTCCGATCCCTATCTGCAAGTTGAGATAGAAGAGTTTAAGGAAGATTCAGTGGAGAAAACACCGGAATTAGAGGCTCTCATGCGAGCCTTGATCTCCGAGTTTGAACAATATGTACGCTTAAGCAAGAAGATTCCGCCGGAAACAGTAGTTTCGGTAGTGGCTATTGAAGAACCCAGCCGTCTGGCTGATGTGATCGCCTCCCATTTGTCTTTGCGTATTCAGGAAAAACAGACCATACTGGAGACCCGTGACATAGCGCACCGGCTGGAAGCCCTATGTGAGATGCTAGCCAAAGAGATGGAAGTCTTGGAATTAGAACGCAAAATAAACATTCGGGTACGTAAGCAAATGGAAAAGACCCAAAAAGAATATTATCTCCGGGAGCAAATGAAGGCCATTCAAAAAGAATTGGGAGATAAAGACGAACGGGTCGCAGAAGTTGAGGAATTAAAAGAGCGCATAAATAAAGCCAAATTACCTAAGGAAGCCTATGAGAAGGCCTTTAAGGAATTGGAAAGACTGGAGAAAATGCCACCCATGGTCGCTGAAGCGGTGGTAGTCCGCAACTACTTGGATTGGCTTTTGTCCTTGCCCTGGTCAGTAGAAACTAAAGACCGCCTCGACTTAAAAGTGGCGGAGAGAATTCTAGATGAAGATCATTACGGACTGGAAAAACCCAAGGAACGTATCGTTGAATACCTGGCTATCCGAAAACTTGCTAAGAAGATGAAAGGGCCTATTTTATGCCTGGTAGGGCCCCCGGGCGTAGGTAAGACTTCACTGGGGAAATCGGTAGCCCGCTCCCTGAACCGTAAATTTGTCCGCATGTCATTGGGCGGGATTAGGGATGAGGCAGAGATAAGAGGTCACCGGCGTACCTATGTGGGATCTATGCCGGGTCGCGTTCTGCAGGGGATGAAACAGGCTGGATCAAAAAACCCCGTCTTTTTGCTGGACGAAATAGACAAGATGACCATGGATTTCCGTGGGGATCCGGCCTCTGCCCTATTGGAAGTGCTGGATCCGGAACAGAATTCCACCTTTAGTGATCATTATTTGGAAACGGCTTTTGATCTTTCCAAAGTAATGTTTATCACCACCGCGAATTCTACCCATAATATCCCGAAACCGCTTTTGGATCGCATGGAAGTGATAGAGATCAGCGGTTATACTGAGGAAGATAAGGTGCATATCGCACTCGATTATCTTATACCCAAACAGGTCAAGGAACACGGTTTAAGTGAACATAATATTACTTTTTCCGAAGGTGCTGTGCGCAAGATCATCCGTGAATACACCCGGGAAGCGGGAGTGCGGAGTTTGGAACGGGAAATTGCTTCGGTGTGCCGCAAAGTAGCCCGCCAAGTAGTGGAAGACAAGAATACCATGGCCAGTGTAACTGCTGGCAACTTGAGCAAGTACTTGGGAGTTCAGCGGTATCATTACGGTGTGGCCGAAAAGGAAAACCAAGTTGGTGTGGCAACCGGCCTGGCCTGGACAGAAGTGGGTGGAGATATTCTTTCTATAGAAGTGGCTCTACTCAAGGGCAAAGGGAATTTGACCTTGACCGGCAAACTGGGTGATGTAATGAAGGAGTCTGCCCAGGCAGCTTTGACTTATGTACGCTCCCGGGCTGATGAATTAGGCATATCTGATGAGGTAAGTCAGGAATATGATATTCATCTGCATGTACCCGAGGGGGCTATACCCAAAGATGGTCCTTCGGCGGGAATAACCATAGCTACAGCTTTGGCTTCGGCTATGTCAGGAAGGTTAGCCCGCAAAGATGTGGCCATGACTGGGGAAATCACTCTGCGCGGGCGGGTGCTGCCCATTGGAGGTTTGAAGGAGAAAGTACTGGCAGCTCATCGGGCTGGTATCCATACCATAATCATGCCCGTGGATAATCAGAAGGATTTGTCTGATATCCCCCCTAATGTCAAACGTAAAATGAGGTTTATACCAGTGGCTCATATGGATGAAGTGCTGCAGGAAACCTTGATCAGTGACTAGAGAAAATAATGCCCGGGTGAGGAGATGAAGCAGGTTGGAATATATTGATCTGCGCAGCGATACGGTAACCCAGCCAACTGACGACATGCGCAAAGCTATGATGAACGCGGCTGTAGGTGATGATGTATATGGCGATGATCCAACTGTTCTGGAATTAGAACGGTTCACCGCTGAGCTACTGGGTAAAGAAGCAGCCTTATTTGTGCCCAGTGGAACCTTTGGCAATCAGTTGGTCCTGTTTACTCACTGTCCTCGGGGCAGTGAAGTCATACTGGGTGAAGACTGTCATATTGTGCAGCACGAAGTAGGGGCCGCATCTGTGATAGCTGGAGTGCAGTTAAGAACCGTGCCCAGTGAGAAAGGCTTATTGGACGCCAACAGAATTAAAGAACGAATCAGACCGGACGGTGACATTCATTTCCCGAAAACCAGCTTGATTTGCGTGGAAAATGCTCATTCCAATGGTCGGGTCATACCCCTGGAGGAAATGCAAAAAATCTATGAAGTGGCTCAACAACATGGGATACCTGTCCATCTGGACGGGGCCCGTATTTTTAATGCGGCTGTTTATCTGGGGGTAGAAGCCAAGGAGATTGCAGCTTATGCAGATTCGGTCATGTTGTGTTTGTCCAAAGGGTTGTGCGCCCCGGTAGGATCTTTGGTAGTAGGTACAGCCGACTGGATTGAAGCGGCTCGTAAGAAACGCAAACTCATGGGGGGCGGATTAAGGCAGGTGGGTGTATTAGCGGCTGCTGGACTGATCGCCCTGCAAACCATGCGTTTGAGACTCCAGGAAGACCACCAGAATGCCCAGCTGTTGGCGGATCAGTTAGCAGATATCGAGGGTTTAACGGTATATAAAGATGATGTGCATATCAGCATGGTCTTTTTCAGTTTGGATCAGGAAGGGGATCCTCTGAGCCAGCCATTGCTGGCCCGTGGCATTAAGATCAATCCACCTGAACTGGGCATGTACCGAATGGTTACCCATCACTGGGTAAGCCAGGACGATGTGCTGAAAACCGCCCAGGCGGTACGGGAGATATTAGCCTAATATTTTTAGACGCATGAGGTAAGTATGAAAATCAAACAGGCGGAATTTGTGGGTGTATTCGTAGAGATGAACCAGCTGCCTACTGATCAGTTGCCGGAGGTAGCCATCGTAGGCCGTTCCAATGTGGGCAAATCTTCCCTTATCAACCGTCTCGCCAACCGCAAAAATCTGGCTAAATCCAGTTCCACCCCGGGCAAGACCCGTACGATAAATTTTTACTGCTTTAATCGCTCCTGGTATCTGGTGGATCTACCTGGTTATGGTTTTGCTAAGGTAGCTCGCACAGAGAAAGCTCGTTGGGGAAAGATGATCGAAAAGTACCTGGCGGGTCGAAAAACACTGCGGGGCGTGATACTCCTGGTGGATATGCGCCATCCCCCTTCGGAAGAAGACCGCATGATGAAGGAGTGGCTAGAACACCACCAGATACCTTTCATGGTGATAGCTACTAAGGCTGACAAACTGTCTCGTTCTGCCCGCCAAAAGAACCTGGCCATGATCCACAGAGAATTGAATTTGCCCGTAGATCAGCCTCTGCTTGGTTTTTCAGCGGTGAGCGGTGATGGCTTAGAAGAGTTGCGCTACTCTCTGCAAGAAATCATGGAATCGGAGCCGATTCCACCCGCGCTCTCATAAAATCGATAAAAGCCAACTCCTCTTCTGACTTAACTGTCTCGGAAAACTCTTGCAGCAGTGCCAGCAAGCGATCCTTGCCATCTGTTTGTGCTAAAAGCTGACGAGGTGTTTGGCCATCCAGTTCATGATGAGTTGTATCCAACCATCTTTCGGCCTGCTGATCCTTCATGATTGTCAGCCATATATCCGCTTTCTCAACCGGTGGAAAAGATCGCTTCATAATACTGTGCACCAAGTCCATACTGGTTTGGGGCAGCATTTCCTGGATTTGTTCCTGCAGGAAAATCACATCTTCCAATACCTCAGCCGAGGTGGCTACATAATCCTCACCAACCACCAATCTTACATAGTCGTAGTGTTCCTTTTTGGGTATATACCAGGCCACCTGGTCGGTAAAATGGGCAAATTCAAAGTGGAGATTATCAGATAGCTTAGTCTGTAGTGTTGCTGCTTGGGTGGTATCCAGTAAAGTCATGCGCATATCGCGCAGGGCAATTAGTTTTTTCTTATGGGCGTGATCAAACAGCCCATAGATAAGTTCAGCAGGAAAACCATCCGGGAAAAGCTCTAGCTTTTGAGCATATTGATAGTGACTGGTTAAGAAACCTTCCTTCTGACTATCGGGATCTTCAGTTAATAAAACCATTCCCGAAAATATCTGCGCCTGCTCGATTTTCACCAGTCGTCCTAGAATGAGGATGTTATGCTCGGGAGAGCTCTGCCAGGGTTCTTTTAACAGGACTTCCCTATTTTCATTAGTAAACAGGTCGCGTATCTGCAGAATCATATCCCGAGAGTCTATGACTTTGTATATGGAAAAAGATGAATCGCATAAAGACTGCAGGCATTCCTGCAGAGGTTTGTCCATAAGGGATCCGTTTTCCTGTAGATAGCGCTCGGCCATAGACGACCCCCCAGGAGTTTGCCAGTCAAACCACAGCCAGTCCGAGTATAATGATTGATGTTCGGCCGGTAAGCTGCGATTTACAGTATAGAATAGGAAAGTCTCCTGGCTATCCCGACGCAGTCTTTTGATCTCATTAGCATAATAGGTGTCCAGTTTTAATTTTATTTCGGTAAGCCGTTCATTGTATCGGGTGAAAGGATCCAGAGAGATATTGAGTATATCATCATCACCTCTTAAGGCGCAGCACTTCTTGTATTTCTTTCCGCTTCCACATGGGCAGGGATCATTTCTCCCCACTTTCCCGCTCATGTTCTACCTCCTGTCCTTATTAACTGATTTCAGGTTACCACAAGCCGACTATAACTCACAATGAAATCATGCCCAAGGGGCAAGGCACGGGGACGATAGGAAGATCATCCGGTGGTACCTCCTCCCTCAAGATAACACTCTTATTTCTTGTTTTTCAGCGGGATATTGTATTTAGCGGCTTTGCGGACGATAGTGGGTTGGCTCACCCCCAACTCCTGCGCCGCTTTGCGGGTGGTTCCTAGAGTGACCAAAGAATTCTGGATCAGATATTTTTCCAGTTGCTCTACTGCGGCTTGCAACTTAAAACCTATGAAATGTTCATAGTTGATCGCTTCATAATCGGTAGAGTCAAGATCATGCAGATTAATTTGGCGGATCACATTTCCTGGTGAGGTGACCAGTACTCTCTCGATCAAGTTCTCCAGTTCCCGGACATTGCCTGGCCAGTCGTAATTCATCAAAGCCTTTATTTGCCGTTCGTCGATGCGTTTCTTAAAACCATACTTGGCGTTGAATTTCTTGACAAAATGATCTACCAGAAAAGGGATTTCCACCTTGCGATCCCTTAAGGGTGGGACTGTTACCGGAATCACATTCAGGCGAAAATAAAGATCCCGGCGAAACTCTTTGTTTTGCACCATTTCTTGCAGGTTGCGGTTGGTAGCCGCAATCAGACGAACATCTACCTTGATGGGCTTGGTGCCCCCCACCCGGGTGATCACTTTATCCTGGATGGCCCGGAGCAGTTTAGCCTGAGTATTCAAGGGCATTTCCCCGATTTCATCCAGCAATAGGGTACCGCCGTGGGCTGCTTCGAAAAACCCCGGCTTACCTTCTTTGCTGGCACCGGTGAAAGCCCCAGGTTCGTAGCCGAAAAGCTCTGATTCAAACAGGCTTTCCGGGATAGCCGCACAGTTTACTTTTATCATTGGTTTATCCCTGCGGTTGCTGTTGGAGTGGATTAATTGGGCGGCGAATTCTTTGCCCACGCCGGATTCACCTTTGATCAACACCGTAGCATCAACCTGTCCCAGCCGCACACAGAGATCGGCCAGATCCCGAGATTCTTTGGAGCGAATAACAAACTGATCCGCCAGATTATAGCGGTTCAATTCTTCCTGATAGTGATGGCTCAAGGTGCGGGCTTGTTCCAGCTGTTGTCTTAGGTCATTGAGCTCTGATATATCCCGTACATTGATGACGATTCTGAACAAATTGCCCTGTTCATCAAAAACGGGGTTGGCCGTAATAACAACTGTGTTGCCTGGTTTCGATTCCTGGGAGATGGTTACAGGTTCACGTTCTTCCAGCACCAGTTTCAAAACATCCTGACAATACACTCCCTCGTCCACTAATTCCGCTATGGTTTTCCCCATCAAATCGCTGACCGGTATAGAGGTGATACGCTCAAAAGCCTTATTGATCCGCAGAGTCTTGCCGTGATCATCAGTTATGTGAAAACCGTCGAAGGAGGAATCAATGATGGCAGATAGCTCTTCCTTTATTTCCTTGGTGTAATTGAGTTCTTCGGAAATCATTTCGAGTTCGGAAATATCCTGGAAAACTTCTACTGCTCCGATGATTTGCTTATGGCCCATCACCGGGGTCATGTTAGAAATAAATCCTTTCTTATGATAAACCACCTTTTGTCCTAATCGACCTTGCCCGCTGGCTAAAATCTCGGGCAGTTTGCTTTGGGGCATGACCTCACTGATCTTCTTGCCGACTACATCTTCCTGTTTAAGACCCAGAATCCATTCAGCGGCTTTGTTGATCAGGCTGATTTCGCCTGCCTCATTTACAGTTAATATGCCATTATGAGTGGAATTGATCACCGCGTTGAGTTCTGCATGTAAGGCGATCAAAGAACTGAAATAAGCTCTGATGGTGTCTGATAAAGTCACCATCCCAACAACCTTTTGTTTTTCTAAAACAGGCAGATTGCCGACATTGATCGTAATCAATTTTGACACATCTTCTTCGGGATCAATAGATCTAATCGGACTGATCATGATTTGACCAATGGGTTGCTGCAGGTCAGTATCGTTTAATATCTCACGCAAAACCATAGTTTTAGTGACCAAGCCCTGAAGATCACCTGCTTCATCCACAATAGGAACCGCATCAATACTGTTATTGACCATGATTTCTACCGCAGATCTAATGCTGTCTTCGGCAGTCAGCAATTCCGGGTGATAGCGCATGAAATCTTTTACTGTCAAGGAAGACTTGATCTTCAGATCCCTACCCAGGTGAGATAAGTATTCTCCCACCGCAAGCCACTTTTCTTTTTCCGCGTTAATTTTTAAGCCCCCCCTAAAGAATACAGTTAAGCGTTGCTATTGATTTATTTGATACCAAAATGTATCAGAAATTGGATGTTAAAGATCACTGCAAAATGTTGCCATGTGATTACCATAAGAGAAAAGGAACCAAGGTTTGAGGATATCTAATCCCTACCCGATGATACGTAGATGTATCAAATATCCTAATAACCTACTATATGGTAAATTTCGCCTCGATCAAGAGCTAAGGGCACTTAAGGATATTATTATATAGTTCATGATACATTGTTAAATCAAATATAACACAAAATTCAGGATTTTAGAGTTAAAATTTTCCGGGCGTTGATCCACAAAACGCCAATCTGCGGGTAGATGCTAAATGGCATGAATATTGCGATAAGTAAAAATGATAGCAACAATTGTTTACGGGAGCAAGGGATCATTTATTAAGGAGGTTGTTTTATGTCTGCAAAACCGTGGTTGAAAGCCTTTGATGAAGAAGTCGCCAGACTGAGGCCTTTATGGGAAGCAAATTATGACGACCAGATTGAATTATCACCCCAATACCCCACTGAACCCCCGAAATGGTGGTTTAACAAGTGGGCAGCAGAGAACCCAGATAAACCTTATGTGATGCAGGGTGATACGGTGATAACCTACGGTGTAGCCAATGATATAGCTCGCCGTCTGGCTAATGCTCTCACCAGCCTGGGAGTGAAAAAAGGTGACCGGGTGGCAATTATATCCCCAAACCTGCCCCAATACGTATTATCGATTCAGGCCCTGCTTAAAATTGGTGCCATCGAGGTGCCCACTAATCCGCTTTATACTGTTCCGGAGATATCCCTGCAGCTAAAGGATAGCGGCGCTGAAACGGTTATTGTCATGGCAATGTTCGCCGAAAAAGCCATCACAGTCATGAAAGATCCGGATTCCCCGGTAAGACAGGTCATTGCTTTTCAGGTGCCTACCATGACTATTGAAGTGGAAAAAGGCAGTTCGATCTATGATTTTAATGAAATCATAGCAGCGGCTGACAACACTGAGCCAGAGGTGGAATTGACTCCGGATGACATTGTCCGCCTACAGTATACGGGAGGAACAACCGGTGTTCCCAAAGGCTGTGTCCTGACCAATCATAATGTAATGTCCAAAGCAGTTCGCATAGGGCAGTGGGTGACCAATAACTACACTACAATGGCAGCCGGAGATATGAGGGCGTTATCCATTATTCCCATAAATCATATTTTCGGTTTTATGGCTACTATCGGATTCAATTTCTTCTGTGGTGGCAGTTTGGTTACTGTTCCGGTGCCTGATCCNNCCTGCCTTACTCATCATGCTACTCAACCACCCCCGTTTTCCAAATACGGATTTTTCCTGCTTTATAGGCGGGGTATTCTGCGGCGGATCGCCTTTGCCGGAAGAAATACTTCGTAAATTTGAGGAAATGGGTAAATGCCGTATTGTAGAAGGTTATGGTATGTCGGAAAGCTGTCAGCAGATAACTTCCAATTCTGGTCATCATACCCGCAAAATTGGCAGTGTGGGAGTACCCTGGGTGGATACAGATGTATTGATCGTTGACGATATCAAGGGCCAAAAAATCATGCCCGTCGGTGAACCTGGAGAAATCATCTTCCGCGGTCCCCAGTTGATGCGCGAATATTGGAATAACCCGGAAGAAACCGCTATGGTTCTGAGAGATGGATGGTTCTATACCGGTGACATCGGCCGTATGGACGAAGATGGATTCTTTTATATTGTGGATCGCAAGAAAGACATAATAATCAGCAGCGGTTTCAATGTTTTCCCCCGGGAAATTGACGAAGTATGTTATGGCATGCCAGAAGTTCAGGATGCGTGCACCATTGGCGTACCTCATGAACGGCGCGGGGAAGTTGCCAAAGCTTTTATTGTCCTGAAACCAGGGGTCAAACTTACTAAGGAAGAAGTTATTGCACGCTGCCGGGAAAAACTAGCACCTTATAAAGTGCCGTCTGAGGTCGAATTCTTGGATGATTTACCTCGTACACCTGTTGGCAAGCCTGACCGTAAGAGTTTGCGAGCCTTGGTCGCCGAACAACAGGATTGAGCACAGTAATGGATTGTACAGGAGGGTATTCGATCAATGTCATATGACTGTATCTCCCTTGATAGGCGTGAAAAGATCGGGATTATCGAGCTGCAAAGGCCGGAAGCATTGAATGCTTTAAATCATCAGATGATAAAGGAATTAGAGCAGGTCTTCATGGAATTGGAAACGGATGAAAATGTCAGGGCAGTCATAATCACCGGAGAAAAAAACTTTGCAGCTGGTGCTGACATCAATGACATGCTGAATTTCAATCCAGAACAAGCCCGGGCGTTTTCCTTCCGCCAATGTTTTGCGCGGATCGAGGACTTCCCCAAGCCAGTAGTGGCTGCTATCTCTGGTTTTGCTCTGGGGGGAGGAATGGAACTGGCTCTGGTGTGTGATTGGCGCATCGCAGATAAAACCGCCCGGTTAGGCCTACCAGAAATCAATCTGGGTATTTTCCCCGGAGCGGGAGGAACCTTGCGTTTGCCGCGGCTGATAGGAGCGGCCCGGGCCAAAGAGATGATTTTCAGCGGGAGGACTATCAATGCGCAACAGGCATTGCAGTACGGGTTGATCAATCAACTGGCAGATGATGCATTGGCAGAAGCAATAGAAACGGCTGAAATGCTGGCCAGTAAACCACCCATAGCTTTGAAATTGGCCAAACAATGTATCAACCAGGCCTTTGATATTGATGGCTTCAAGGCGATCGAGTTCGAATCGATTGCCTGGGCCAGTTGTTTTGCCACCCAGGATCAAAAAGAGGGAATGAAGGCTTTTACCGACAAGAGAAAACCTGAATTTACAGGAACTTAACCAGGGAAAGGAGCAGAATTTATGCAAAAAGTTGTCATAGTAGCGGCTGCCCGGACAGCAGTGGGGGATTTTCAGGGCTCGCTGGCTAGCATCAAGGGCCATGAACTGGGGGTATTGGCCCTGAAGGGAACTATCGATAAGTTTGGCATCGATCCTAACCTGATCGAAGAGGTAATCGGAGGCCAATGCAACCAATATGGCTCTCCCGGGAACTCAGCTCGCTGGGTGACATTGAAAGCTGGCCTACCGGTGGAAACTGTTTCTACCACGGTTCACCAGCAATGTCCTTCTTCCATGCGGGCGGCCGATATTCTGGCTCAGGAAATTATGTTGGGCCGGATCGGAGTAGCAGCTGCGGTAGGGTATGAAAGCATGAGCAATGCCCCTTATCTGCTTTTTGGTGCTCGCAAAGGTTATCGTCTCAATGATGGTGAAGTCATTCAAGACAGTCTGATGTTGGGAGGACTGATCTGTGCCTTTGAAGGCTACCATATGGGGGTCACGGCCGAGAACATTGCCGAGTTGTACAACATAACCCGTGAACAGCAGGATGAATATGCTTTGCTTAGCCATCAACGCGCTTGTAAAGCTATAGCAGACGGACTATTTAGGGATGAAATCATTCCGGTGGAAATTAAGACCAGGAAAGGGACTCAGATAGTTGATACTGATGAACATCCTAATCCCGATGCTAGCATGGAAATGGCAGCCAAGCTCAAACCGGTATTTAAGAAAGAAGGCACGGTGACAGCATTCAATGCTTCCAGCCTCAACGATGGCGCAGCAGCTCTGATCCTGATGGCGGAGGACACAGCCAAAAAGTTAGGCTTAAAACCACTAGCCCGAGTAGTTGCCTCTGCTTCTGCTGCAGTGGAGCCCAGGCTTATGGGGATGGGCCCCGTACCAGCTACCCTTAAGGCGTTGAAATATGCGGAAATGACTTTGAATGATATCGATTACTGGGAACTCAATGAAGCTTTTGCTGCCCAGGCGTTAGCCTGTATGCAAGAGCTGAGCATTCCTTTGGAGCGCTGTAATGCTGTAGGATCAGGGATTTCTTTAGGCCATCCGGTGGGTATGACCGGTGCCCGCATTATTTTGGCAGCTATCAATGAACTTAAAAGACGAGGCGGACGTTTTGCCTGCTCAACTATGTGTGCCAGCGGCGGACCGGCTTGCGCTTTTATCATCGAAAACATCAGCTAATCACCAGGGGGGGTATAAACATGGCCAGCAACTTTATTTATTCAAATCGTGACTTAAAGTTCATTATCGGAGAATGGCTGGATGCCGATACTTTATTTAGTTTTGATAAATTTCGAGATTACTACAGTCATGACGATATTGATATCATATTGGATCAGGCCTTGAAAATCGTTACCGAACAGGTAGCTCCAACCAATGAAGAGGGAGATACTATCCAGGCTCGTTTTGAAGATGGAGCGGTAACAGTACCGTCTTCTTTTCATGCGGTTTACCGGTTCTTGAACCAGGAAGGCTGGGGGATATCGAATTTACTAGAGGACGAGGAAGGCACTTTGCCTCAAGTGCTGTATTCAGGAATTATTGAAATGATCACCGCAGGAAATCCGGCATTCATCCCTTATCTCAACCTGTCCGGGGGAGTTCTGGAACTGATCCAGTCTTTTGGCAGTAAGTGGGACAAAGAAACCTTTTTGCCCCCCTTGTGTGCAGGCGAATGGAGCGGTACCATGTGCCTGACCGAAGCTGGCGGGGGATCCGATGTAGGCGATATCCTATCCCGGGCTTATCCCACTGACGAACCAGGTATTTACAAAATCAAAGGCTCTAAAGTATTTATCACTGCTGGGGATCATGACATCTGCTCCAATATCATTCACATGGTTTTGGCTCGAGCAGAAGGAGGATTGCCGGGTACCAAAGGACTATCGCTGTTTATCGTGCCAAAAATATGGGTGAATCCTGACGGCAGCCTGGGAGAAAACAATGACGTGGTGACGGTAGGAATCGAACATAAAATGGGCATCAGAGGCTCGGCAACGGCTACCCTCAACTTTGGTGAGAATGATAACTGCCGGGGGATACTGATAGGAGATCCGCCCATAGAAGGAAAGGGCGAGGGGATGGCTCAGATGTTCCAGATGATGAATGGAGCCCGCATGGACACCGGCATGGCAGGCTATACTCTAGCTGCCCAGGCTTATTTCAATGCAGCTGAATATGCTCGTAACCGGGTGCAGGGAAGAGCTTATAACGACCCCAAAGGCAGTCGGGTGCCGATCATAAAACATGCAGATATAAGACGGATCCTGCTGAACCTCAAAGCCTGTACTGAGGGGATGCGGGCTATGGC
>DBRE01000091.1:1598-19308 GCA_002305535.1 Syntrophomonas sp. UBA1376 | reverse complement strand
GATATGGTATGGCCGTTGGTGGGGGATGCCATCCAGCTTTATGGTGGTTACGGTTTTTCCGAAGAGTATCCTTTGGCTCAGATCGCCCGGGATTGTAAAATCTATTCTTTGTGGGAAGGAACTAATTATATCCAATCCATGGATCTGGTCGGTAGAAAATGGAATCTAAAGCAAGGCCAGCTATTTCTGGATTGGCTGCAGGATATCGAAACTATTATAAAAACTATGGCCGGCAGGGAGGAATTTACTGCTGAAAGTGCCATCCTGGAGAAAGGTTTGGCTTCCTATAAGCGCATCAAATCTATGATGGACGAATTCAAACAACAAGGCCAAGGAGAGATGTTGCCGCTTTATGCTACTCGTATATTACATGCTACCTCCCAGCTGTGCTGCGGAGCTTTGTTGCTGGATCAGGCAGCTTTGGCCGCGGACAAGATCAGGGAATTGGGCAGGGAGCACTGGGATTTGGCCTATTATCAAGGTAAAATAGATGCCGCCCGTTTCTATATTAAAAACCATGTGCCAGCTATCATGAACCTGGAAGCCATTCTGCAACACAGCGATGATACTGCTATAACCATCATGGAAGAAGCCCTGGGCAGATGACGACACCTGAAGACGGTTAAAATCCATATGTTTTTATGAGCAATCAAATCTTTTTGAATAAACTTGGAGGGACACCTCCAAGTTTATTTTAGTTATCTTACCGTTCCCGGGCCGTGCTCGTGCCGTGTTTTATTGAATAGACTTGCGTGGCCGGTTGACTATTAAGTAAAATTGAGGTTGTATACTCGGCGAAAATTGGTTTGCTAAGCGTACCTTGAGGTATTTAAAAGTACAATATATATAGAAGGGTTACAACCCGATAAGGAGGCCGGTTTCCATGTCTACGGACAATCAGTTAGCACGTGTGTATGAACCTGGTCAGGTGGAACACAAATGGTATCGATTTTGGAAAGAAAACAATTACTTTGCTCCCAGTGGGAATACTGAACGCCCTGTATTCTCCATTGTGATGCCGCCACCCAATGTTACTGGAACGCTTCATCTGGGCCATGCTCTGGATAACACCCTGCAGGACATTCTGACTCGTTGGAGACGTATGCAGGGTTATAATACTTTATGGCTTCCCGGTACGGATCATGCCGGTATAGCTACCCAGGCTAAGGTAGAAGAAGCTCTGGCTCAGGAGGGATTGAGCCGTTATGACCTGGGTAGGGAAAAATTTGTGGAGCGGGTCTGGGAGTGGAAGCACTTGTACGGCAGCCGTATCACCGAACAATTGAGTTTGCTGGGTTCTTCCTGTGATTGGAGCCGGGAAAGGTTTACCATGGATGAAGGCTGCTCTCAGGCTGTGCGGGAAGTGTTTGTGAACCTGTACAACAAGGGGCTGATATATCAGGGCGATTACATAATCAACTGGTGCCCCAAATGCAAGACAGCCATTTCCGATATCGAAGTAGATCATGAGGATACCGAAGGCCACCTTTGGCATATCCGCTATCCCATTGAAGATTCCAGTGAGTTTCTGGTAGTAGCCACTACCCGTCCTGAGACTATGTTAGGAGACACAGGGGTGGCGGTGCATCCGGAGGATGAGCGCTATAGTCATCTGATCGGTCGGAATGTGATCCTCCCCCTGATGGATCGGGCTATTCCGATATTTGCCGATGACTATGTAGATAAAGAGTTTGGTACCGGTGCAGTGAAGGTTACTCCTGCCCATGATCCCAACGATTTTGAAATGGGCTTGCGCCATGACTTGCCCCAAATCAAGGTAATGAGTGATACGGCCATAATGAATGAAAATGCCGGTAAATATGCGGGCCTGGAGCGTAGCGAATGTCGCCGCCAGGTGGTAGCTGATCTGGAGGCCTTGGGCTTGCTGGAAAAAGTGGAGACCCATCAACATGCGGTAGGGCAATGCCAGCGCTGTGAAACCGTGGTGGAACCCATGGTCTCTAAACAGTGGTTTGTACGGATGAAGCCTCTGGCCGAACCGGCTATTCGTTGTGTGGTGGACGGAGACATTCGGTTTGTGCCGGAGCGTTTCACCAAAATATACTTAAACTGGATGGAAAACATCCGCGACTGGTGCATTTCTCGTCAGCTTTGGTGGGGACATCGCATACCGGTATGGTACTGCGATGAGTGCGGCGAGGTTATCTGCAGCAAGACTGACCCGACTAGCTGTCCCAACTGCGATACCGATAAACTGCGTCAGGATGAAGATGTGCTGGATACCTGGTTCAGCAGTGCCTTGTGGCCTTTTTCCACCCTGGGATGGCCGGAGGAAACCAGTGATCTGCAGACTTTTTATCCGACCAGTGTACTGGTTACCGGTCGCGATATAATTTTCTTCTGGGTAGCCAGAATGATATTCTCGGGTCTGGAGAATACCGGACAGGTTCCCTTTCCTGATGTCAATATCCATGGATTGATACTGGACGGCCAGGGACGTAAAATGAGTAAATCATTGGGCAATGGAATCGATCCTATCGAGGTGATCGACAAGTACGGCGCTGATACCCTGAGGTTTGCCTTGATCACTGGCGTTACGCCTGGGAATGACATTCGCTTCCACTGGGAAAAGGTGGAGAGCACCCGCAATTTTGCTAATAAAATCTGGAACGCTGCCAGGTTCGTACTCATGAATCTGGAGGGCTATGAGCCGCAGCCCATAGCAGAAGAGGATTATACTCTGGCTGATCGCTGGATCATATCGCGCCTAGGCGTTACTGCCGAAGAAGTCACTAAACTCTTGGAAGGGTATGACCTGGGAGAAGCTGCTAAGACTTTGTATGAGTTCATATGGGATGAATTCTGTGATTGGTATATCGAATTGGTGAAGATTCGTCTGGGTCATGCAGCTGATCCCCACACTCGCCAGGTAGCTCAGAATGTACTATGTGGTGTGCTCTATGATACTCTGCGTTTGTTGCATCCTTTTATGCCCTTTATAACCGAAGAGATCTACCAGAATCTGCCGGGTCATAATGAGACCATCATGTTGGATGAATGGCCGGTGCAAGGTAAAACTTGGCCACAGGCTGTTGAGGATATGCAACAACTGATGAGTGTAATCCGTAGTTTGCGCAATATACGCGCCGAATTCAATATAGCCCCTGGTACTCCCATAAACACCATAATACTGGTACGGGATAAAGCTAAGATGCCTTTGTTTGAAAACAATAAGGACTATTTGCATAGGTTGGCTCAGGTCGAGCAAATCGACGTAGTAGACACTTTGGATACCAAACCATCCCAGGCAGTATCAGCTTTAACTTCCTGGTCGGAAATCTATGTGCCATTGGAAGGTATCATTGATATTGAACGCGAAATTCTTAGATTGGAAAAGGAATTAAAAGCAGCCGAAACCGACCTACAGAAGGCGGAGTCGAAGCTTAGCAATGACAGTTTTTTGGCTAGGGCGCCCCAGGAGGTCGTGGCTAAGGAAGAAGCCAAGGCGGAAGAAGCCAGGGTCAAGAGAGAGGGTATTTTACAACGTCTAGGGATTTTGAAACAATCATAGCTGATAAGCTCACGCGGTTGGGGAAATACGGTAGTCGACCAGGTTTACAGAGAATTACGGCTTTACTGGGAATGATGGGAGATCCTCAGCAGAGTATTCCCTGTGTCCATGTAGCCGGGACGAATGGCAAGGGGTCAACATCACTGTTGATAGCGTCTATTTTGAGTTGTGCTGGTTTTCGAGTAGGCCGATTTACTTCGCCTCACCTGCATTCTTATTTTGAGCGCATAACCATCAATGGCCAGGAAATAGACGGTAAGGACTTCAACAACTACTTGGATCTGACTGAAAACGCGGTAGAACGCCTGCTGGCGCGGGGAGAAGAGCATCCCACGGAGTTTGAAGTCTTAACTGCAGTAGCTTTTCACTATTTTGCTGATCAGAAAGTGGATATCGCTGTAATGGAGACTGGTCTAGGAGGCCGCTTTGACTCCACCAATGTTATTAAACCCTTGCTGTCAGTAATAACCAGTATAGACTATGACCATACTGCAGTATTGGGAAGTACTTTGGAAGAAATAGCTGACAACAAAGCCGGTATCATAAAAAGGCAGGTTCCCGTTATAATTGGACAATTGCCAGAGCCTGCTCTGCAGGTGGTACAAGCCTGGGCTGCTGATCTGGAAGCACCGCTATACAGCTCTTCATTGAGCCGGGTCACTGCCGGTGACTTACAGACCCTGACCGGTCAAACCGTGAATATTATAGCTCCTGGTCATTCGCTGGATGAAGTCTGGTTTGCCTTGCCAGGGGCTTATCAACGTGAAAACTTAGCCTGTGCCCTTACTGCCGTGTCCATTTTGGAAGAGCAGGGGTGGCAGGTCTTTGATGAGCATATTGTCGAGGCTCTCCTGAATGCAAGGATATCCGGCAGGTTGGAGATGGTCTGCAGTCATCCGATGGTCTTAGTGGACGCTGCTCACAACCCTCAAGCTGCTCGCTCTATGTCCATGTCTCTTAATGATCTGCTCCCGAATCGTAAACGAGTATTAGTCTGTGGAATGGTAAATGATAAGGATGCCTGGAACACTTTGCCTCATCTCGGGAAAAATACTCGTTCTTGCATAGTTACTCGGCCCTGGGGAGAAAGAGGCTCTGATTGGTTCCGGGTTTATGAGACCTGGCAGGAGCTATTTCCGGAGATACCTGTTCAAGCTACCGAAAACATTGTGGAGGCAGTTGAGCAAGGGTTGCAAACTCTACAGGATGGTGAATACCTGTTAATTACCGGCTCTTTTTATGTTTTGGATCAGGCTAGACGTTACTTTACCGATGATTAATAGTTTTTTAACAGATTGTTAACACTGGAACAAAGTTGTTATTTGCTATAATTAAGGCAGTAGAACTTCTAATTGAGGAGGTATTCAAGTGGGTTTGCGCTTGAAACCGCGTGATGAAAGATTTTTTCACTATTTCAACCAACTGTCTGATGCAATTTTAGAAGCTGCCGAAATTTTACAGGGGTTTTTTGAAAACCCTCAAGAGCCAACTGAGAAACTGGATATGATAAAAGCGGTGGAGGAACGCGGTGACCATATTTTGTCTACTGTTATGACACAGATAAACAGTTCTTTCGTCACCCCTTTCGACCGTGAAGATATTCTGCTATTAGCTCGTGAGCTTAACAATGTTCTGGATCATATCCAAGGTACTATGGAGAAAGTCATTGTTTATAAAGCGGGTCGCCCCAAGGACGTTAACGCACTCAAAATGGTTCATGTTCTGCAGGCGGCAGCGGAAGAAATCAAAATGTCAGTTGATCTGCTTCCGGAAATCCGTAATAAACATCAAGAGATCATCGAATCCTGTGAAAGGATTCGTTCCTATGAACATGAAGGGGACTACCTGTACCGTGCAGGTATCGCCCTTCTTTTTGAGAATACCGAAAATGTTGTCTATATAATCAAATGGAAAGAGATCTACGAACACCTGGAAACAACCTTGGATTACTGTGAAAATGTAAGCAACCTCTTGAAGGGGATAGCTGTAAAGTATGTTTAGTATTAGTCTTGTTGTTATAGTAGTTATTTTTGCGCTGACCTTCGATTATATCAATGGTTTTCATGATACTGCCAATGCTATCGCTACCTCCGTTTCTACCAAAGCCTTATCCCCCCGCAACGCCATTATCGTAGCTGCTACCCTGAATTTTTTAGGAGCCTTGAGCGGAACAGCCGTGGCCGCAACTATTGGCAAGAACATCGTTTCTCCAGAGATGGTCACCCCTGTGGTCATAATAGCTGCCCTTATCGGAGCGATATTCTGGAATCTGTTTACCTGGTATTTTGGCATTCCCAGTAGTTCCTCCCATGCTTTGATCGGGGGATTAGTTGGCGCAGTCATAGCCGGATTTGGTTTTGGGGATGTGAATTGGGCTGGTTTTACCGTGATCTTTGCCGGTTTGATCATTACGCCAGTGATCGGCCTGGTGGCTGGCAGCCTGGTGATGACTATTCTTTTCTGGGTCTTCAGGGGAAGCTCACCGGCAGTAATCAATAGTAAATTCCGGAAACTGCAAGTGGTTTCAGCATGTATGGCTTCTTTTGCCCACGGATCTAATGATGCCCAAAAAACCATGGGCATCATCACCATGGTCTTGGTCGGAGGAGGCTTTTTGAGTACCTTTGAGGTACTACTCTGGGTGAAAATAGCCTGTGCTTCAGCTATGGCTGCTGGGACAGCGGTGGGTGGATGGAAAATAATAAGAACCATGGGGGGCAAAATTTTCCGCATTGAGCCCATCAACGGTTTTGCTGCCGATTTCACGGCTTCCACGGTAATTTATAGCTCTAGTTTACTAGGGGTGCCAGTTAGCACCACCCACGTAGTCTCCTCTGCCATAATGGGAGTGGGCGCTGCCAAACGATTGCGTGGAGTTCGTTGGAATATCGCCCGCCAGATAGTTTTGGCCTGGTTTGTCACTATCCCTTCGGCAGCTTTTGTGGCTTTAATATTTTACAAATTGATCAGTATACTTATATAATTAAGACAAGCTCTTCCAATAGTTGGGTAGAAGAATTTCTCTATTAGCGATGTTATTTTTAGACTTAATTGCGAACTATTTCACAAGAGTGGTACAATGTAAGAAGGAGATAACTAAAACTAAGGAGTGGGGAGCTTGAAGGTTTATAAGATACCCGAAGCCACGGTAATGCGGCTATCTGTTTATTCCCGCTTTTTACATCAGTTGCTTGATGAAGGTGTTAATACAGCTTCATCGGAGGCTATAGCTCAGGGCGTGGGAGTAAGTTCTGCTCAAGTTCGTAAAGATTTAGCCTATTTTGGCGAGTTTGGCACCCGTGGAGTTGGGTATCGAGTAGACGAATTATATGGGCATCTCAAAAGTATTCTAGGTCTTGATCACGACTGGAACATTATACTGGTGGGTGCCGGCAAATTAGGATCTGCTCTAGCCTTATATCAAGGGTTTGCTGAAAGAGGATTCCACGTTAGCACTATTGTGGATAATGACAAGAAGATAGTTGGCAACAAGTTGGGAATGGTGACAGTAGAACCTATCGAAGTGATGACCCAGCGTGTCAAGGAGAAAGACATCAAGGTAGGAGTTTTGACCGTACCGGCCTCAGCGGCACAGAATGTCACCGACCTTCTGGTAGAAGCGGGGATCAAGGCGATACTTAATTTCTCTCCTCGGGTTCTGAAGGTTCCCAATACGGTTATTTTACGTAATGTGGATCTGTCAGTGAATCTGGAGGTACTGAGCTTTAATCTGAACATGAATAAGAAAAATTGATCCATGATCAGGATAATACTGCTATGGAAAGCTCTTTTCACCGAGAGCTTTCTTCTTTTTTTTGCTTCCTTGTTTTAAGTGCAGGGGAATGCTAAACTTGAAAAAAGCTACACCAAAAGGAGCACAGTAATGGCAGGATCACGTTCTCCCGGATGGCCAGTGCTACTGGTACTGCTGGTTCTGGGTGGAATAATTGGCGGTTGGATTGGACAAGCCTTGACCAAGGTGTGGCCATCCCTAGCGGCACTTGGTAGCACACAGAGTTTGGGAATTCCTAACTTTACCGCGGACTTAGGGGTATTTACCATTTCATTTGGTTTTATGCTCCATATAAGTGCCTTTACCCTGCTGGGATTTGTGCTGGCTTATCTGGTATATCGCAAAATGTAAGGTGGTTAATGGCTACGTCAGAATTTCGTACTGAAACTGGAACACCTCGGGTATCTGTCAACGATCGACTGCAGCCTATCATACTGGCATCAAGCTCGCCCCGACGCCATGAAATACTGAGCCGCTTAGGATTAAGTTTTACTATTGATAGTGCCGATGTGGATGAGTCGGTGGATGAAAACCTGTTGCCGGGCCAAGCTGCCCAGGTCCTGGCTTTGAGAAAAGCTCAGACAGTAGCATCTTATTATGCACAAGGATTGATCATTGCGGCTGACACCATCGTGGCTGTGGATGGGAAAGTATTGGGCAAGCCTTCCGATAGCAGTGATGCTCTGGCTATGTTGTTGACCTTACAGGGTAGGGAGCACCATGTATATTCGGGCTTTGCAGTTATTGATGTGGCTACTCGCCGCTATGAGGCGGGCTACGAACAGACCGCGGTGGTATTTCGGCCCATTGACGAGGCGGAAGCCAGAAGCTATGTGGCCACCGGCGAGCCTATGGGCAAGGCTGGCTCTTATGCCATTCAAGGTCTGGGAGCAGTTTTTGTAAAAGAAATACATGGGGATTACTTTAATGTTGTGGGTCTGCCGGTATTCAAGTTAGCCCAGGTACTGAAAACCTTTGGACTGGACATCCTTGGTGCACAATGACATCAATTGATCAACTGTTTCTTCAGGGAACAGGTAAGTTTAAGTCTTGTTCAGTCGTATTATAAAGGGCGGACAAATCGGCATCAGTCGGTTGGTCATTTTTTGGGGGGACAACCATGGGGGAATATCATGTAGCCATTAAGATGCTGCCTGAGAACATGCGACCTAGAGAAAAGCTGTTGTGCTCCGGGGAAACATCCCTGAATGATGCGGAACTTTTAGCCATATTGATCAAAGAAGGCACCAGCGGGATGAGTGCCCTGGAAGTAGCGCAGCAGATGTTAGCGGCTCACGAAGGTAATCTTCGCTTTCTAAGAGATGTCAGCATAGAAGAACTCACCTGTCATCCCGGCATTGGGCCGGCCAAAGCCGCAACAATAAAAGCTGCCGTGGAAATAGGACGACGCATATCTATGCATGTTAAACAAAAACTAATCATAAAATCGCCTGATGATGTTAAACATCTCCTTATGGAGGATATGCGTTTTTTGGATCGGGAGCACTTCCGGGTGCTGTATCTGGATCGCAAGGGAGGCATTATCATTGACGAAGACGTGAGCAAAGGTAGTCTGCATAGTGCCATCGTTCATCCCCGGGAAGTATTTAAGACCGCTATTAAAAGAAGCGCCGCTTCAATAATACTGGTTCATAATCATCCCAGTGGTGACCCCAATCCCAGCACTGAAGATATAGAGATTACCCGTCGGCTGATGGAAGCTGGTAACCTTATAGGTATAGAGGTTTTGGATCACATTATAATCGGAGAACACAAATATTGCAGCTTAAAAAGTTTGGGTCTTATGTGACTCTTGCTTTTTGAAGGAGGAAAATCAACTTGTTTAGTAGAGATATGGGAATTGATCTGGGGACAGCTAATACATTAGTGCATCTCAGGGGAAAGGGTATTGTTGTCGAAGAGCCTTCCGTAGTAGCTATTCAAAGCGATACTGGCAAAGTATTGGCGGTGGGAGATGAGGCCAAAAAAATGATCGGTCGCACTCCTGGCAATATCGTGGCCATACGACCTGTGAAAGATGGTGTGATTGCTGACTTCGATGTTACCGAGGCGATGTTGAAGTACTTTATGAATCGGGCTTTAACCCAGCGTTCACTTATGGTTCGCCCACGGGTGATCATCAGCATACCATCGGGATGTACTACTGTGGAAGAGAGAGCGGTTCGGGAAGCAGCCTTGCAGGCCGGTGCCAAAGAAGCCTATCTGATCGAGGAACCAATGGCAGCAGCCATCGGGGCCGGGCTCCCTGTTCATGAACCAACTGGTAATCTAATTGTGGACATTGGTGGTGGAACTACTGAAGTCGCGGTAATTTCTCTGGGAGGCGTTGTGACCTCAAGGTCAGTAAGAGTAGCCGGGGATAACATGGATGACGCCATCTTACAGCATTTGAAAAAGAATTATAACCTCTTGATCGGGGAGCGTACTGCCGAGGATATCAAGATATCGATCGGTTCTGCCCTATGGGAAGGTTCGGAGGAAACCTATGAGGTAAGAGGACGGGATCTGGTCACCGGGCTACCAAAAACCATTGAAGTTTCTTCCCGGGAAATACAGGTAGCCTTGCAAGAAACCGTGGAGGAAATCATTGATGGCATAAAGGTATGTTTGGAAAAGACTCCACCTGAATTAGCTTCCGATATTATGGATCGTGGTATCGTACTAGCTGGTGGAGGGTCGCTCTTGAGAGGGTTAGACAAACTTATCAGTCGGGAAACCAATATGCCGGTCTATATCTGTGAGGAACCACTGCTGGCGGTAGCTTTTGGCACAGGAAAAGTATTAGAAAACATCGATGTCTTAAAGCGAGTCTTAATTGGTTCCAAAAATCAATTTAAGAAACTCGGGTGAGTGAGAATTGTTCAGGCTGCTGGGAAATAAACTTTTTTGGTTAATCTTGCTGGTGGTGATAGTCTCCTTGGTCACCATGAGTCAGACGACCTTACCGCGCGAAAATATAACCGTATTGGAAAAGGCAGTTCATTATATTTATACTCCCCTGCAAAATGGGATAGACGGACTGGGAGGTCATTGGGGAAACCTTAGAGATCTGTTCAGCGATAAACGGACTCTTCACGATCGTATCGAGGAACTTGAAAAGCGCAATGCACAAATGGCGGTCGACAATCAGATCCTGCGCGAATATGAAGCCGAAAGCAAACGATTACAGAACCTATTAGGATTTCAACAGGACAGTTTGGATCTGTATGATTTAAAACCGGCTGCAATTATCGCCCGCAGCGCTAACAACTGGAACAAGAACCTCGTTATTAACGTGGGGGAAAGTGACGGCATTAAGCGAGGGATGCCAGTTATTACTCCTTACGGCCTGGTGGGGCGCATAAACAGTGTAAGTCTCAATTCGGCGCAGGTCAGCCTGATAACCGACCGGGAAATGGCTATTGGGGTAATTTTACAGCGCTCCCGGGAGACCAACGGCATTGTGGAAGGTATAGGGGAAAGCAACCAGTTACGTATGAATAACATTCCATACTATTCTTCCATCGAAAAAAATGATCGGGTCATAACTTCTGGCCTGTCATCTGATTACCCCAAAGGCATTGATATTGGGATCATAGAAAGAGTTAATCCCGAACCTAGTGGTTTGCTGCTCACGGCTGAAGTGAAGCCTGCGGTCAACTTTGATCGTTTGGAAGAAGTTCTGGTGATCACCAATTACTATCCCCCGGTTTCGGAGGAGCAGGAAGGTGAGCAATAATGCGCTATGTTATCCTAGCCTTCCTCCCATTTCTGGCGATATTTGTACAGTCCACCTTTTTCAATCAATATAGTATCAAGGGATCAATACCAGATCTGGTGTTGATTTTTGTGGTGTTCCACGCTCTTTTTACCGGTGAAAAGCGTGGCACCATCTATGGCATGTTATGCGGTCTGCTGGAAGATCTATATGTGGGACGGTTTATCGGTGTCAATGTTTTGGCCAAAGGGTTGACCGGATATATCATTGGTAAAACCCAGGGCAATGTGTTCAAGGAGAATCTATTAGTTGGCATAGTTGCTGTCGTGGCCGGAACCTTGATCAACTCTTTGGCAGTAGTGTTTTTAATGATGATTTGTGGTGGTGTTGTAAAGGTAGAAGTCATATCTAGTATCCTTTACCAGAGTTTATATAACTTGCTTCTGGCAGGCCCTCTATACCTGTGGTATTATTATTCGACCTACGATGGATGGCTCCGTATGGACAGGGGAGAATTTTAGTGAAAACGGATGAATTGAACCAAAAATTAAAAATATTTTCCTATATTGTGTTAACGCTTATGGTGGCGCTTTGTCTGCGACTAATGGTTATTCAACTGTTTGACAATGAGCGCTACCAAGCCCAGGCTAAGGAAAACCGTATACGGCTAGTCTCCATCAAAGCTCCCCGAGGGGAGATCTATGCCAACTCGGGAGAAACCCTGGCGGCTAATGAATTGGTTTATACTTTGAATCTCTCTTTGGTGGACAACCAGATAGATGAAGCGGTATTAAACCGCTTGGTGGAGGCTTTGAGGGACTACTATCCGGATATCACTCGGGATGTTATTGAAGAAAAGATCGAGGGGCAAAAGTATCGTCTCTTTGAACCCATAACACTTATACGGGATATTCCCTGGGAACTGGTGGTCAAACTGGAAGAGAACCGTCAGGATCTGGTCGGAGTAAACATTACAGTGGAACCACTGCGTTATTACCCGGGTGGCGAATTAGCCGGGCATTTACTGGGTTACATCCATTCTATCAATCAAGAAGAAATGGCTCAAACAGAAGGCACTTATTCGATAAACAGCCTAATCGGCAAATCGGGCATCGAAAAACAGTACGAATCTATTTTGCGTGGCAAGGATGGAGCCCGGCGTATGGAAGTGGACGCTTCCGGCCGTCCGGTAAAGGAACTGGTCACTTTGGAGCCTGAACCGGGTAACAATATTTATTTGAGTATTGATTATAAGTTACAGCAGGTTCTGGATCAGAGCATGCAAAGAACTTTGGAAGAGCTGCAGAAGAGTAATCCCAAAGCTAAAGTCGGTTCAGCGGTAGTGCTTAATGTTCGCACTGGGGAAGTTCTGGCTATGACCAGTATACCAGCCTTGAACCCAGATGATTGGAAAGGAAACATCAGCACCGAAAAGGCTGCTTATTACTTTCCCCAGGGAGAAGGCTATGATCCAATGAATCCCGGAGCGGCACTCAACCGTGCCATTCAGGCCACCTATGCCCCTGGATCGATCTTCAAGCCTGTTACCGGTATGGCTGCTCTGGAATCAGGTAATATGAATCCTAGAGATTATTCAGTCAGTTGCGGAGGTGCTTACTGGTTGGCACCTTATATTAAATGTACTGGTGTCCATGGTCAGCGCAATTATTATTCGGGTATGGCAGTTTCCTGCAACACTTACTTTCAGGAAATGGGACGTCGCGCTGGTCACGAAAGGATCGTACACGTAGCCGATCAATTTGGACTAGGCCAAAAAACGGGGATAGATTTACCTCACGAGTCCAAAGGGCTGCTGCCCACAGCTGCCTGGAAAAAGGAAATCAACGCTTTGCTCATCGATCGGAAATATGATCGATTGCGCCAGGAGTTAGAGGAACGCTACCAACAGCTTCTCAATGATGCCGCCACCGAAAAGGAGCGCAATGATCTCCAAAACCGTCAAAAAAATGAGAAGGCTTTGTTAGAAGCGCAGTATCAAATAGACTATAAGTTTGACACTACCTGGCAGTCTTTTGACACCTACAACATGTCGATCGGTCAAGGTTCTAATGACTACACGGTCATACAGTTGGCCAACTATGTTGCCACTATTGCCAATGGGGGCTCACTAATGGAGCCCTATATCCTAAAAAGAGTGGTGTCACCTGAGGGGAAAACCATCAAGGAAGTCAAACCGACCCTGAGGCACCGAGTGGACGTCTCTCCTAGCACGATTGCGGAGACCAAGCGCGCCATGCTGGCGGTTACTGAACCTGGTGGCACTGCTCACTTTTTGTTCTACCATTTCCCACCAGAAATCCAGGTGGGGGCCAAAACGGGCACGGCGGAAACGGGCCGGAGAGGTGACGACTCCAAGAAAGATTTTTTCGGTACCTTCGTTGCTTTCGCACCTTTCGATAATCCTGAGATAGCATTTGCCGGCATAGTAGAATACGGCCCCAGCGGTAGCGGATCAGCAGGACTGGTATGTCGTGACATTCTCGAGCAGTATTTCGGTATCAAGGATCACTTAGCCGAACCTGAAACTACCGATATCCAGACGAATAGGCCTGAGACTATCACCATGAACGAACCGGAAGTCCCATCGATTACTGACGCAGGAAACGATGAAGAAGTCAGCGAATTTGACGAGGAAGGCCATGAAGAAATGAAAGATGATGAGGTGACAACTGTACCTTAATAATCTGCAGTGTCGAATCAACCTGGCGAAACTTGCAGGAAAATTTTTTAGCAGAACGACTCAAAGAGAGGTATTTCTTAGAAAATGCCGCTCTTTTTTTATTTTTCATCAAAGGAAAAAAATGGAAATAATTGAATTAATAAAGACTGCTGTGGGGAGCGAGTTAGGTTTTTGTTTGAATGGAGGGTCATAGCTGTGTCAACAACCCTGAGAAGAGCCAATGGGGAACTGTGGTTGGATTTAAGTGGGGAAAAGACCTTCGCTGCAATAAAAAGGAGCCTGGCGGTGCAGATCAATACCCTGGATGATTATATGTTGGGGGCTTTTGTCTGCCTTAACGTTGGCACTAAGCAATTAACCAATAAGCAGGTCAGGGAAATCGAAGACATCTTACTGGATCACGGGCTACATCTGAGAGAAATCATGAGTTGTCCCCATCAATCCGATGCTGCGTATCCTGATAAGCTGGTCTTGGAAGGTATGCCAGAGTACGGCGAAACTCTCCTGTTGTGCCGCAATCTTCGCTCAGGTCAAAAAATATCTAGTAATGGCAACGTGGTCATATTGGGTGATATCAATCCCGGCGCGGAGGTGGTCGCCAGGGGAAACATTTTGGTAATGGGGTCTTTGAGGGGAATAGCCCATGCTGGTGCAGGTGGGGATGAAACTGCGGTTGTAGCTGCCTTTCGCCTTAATCCAACTCAGATTCGCATTGCGAACCATATCACTCGTCCACCCGATGGAGAGGTGGTGACTGATAGAGACCCGGAGGTAGCCCGTATTCGCGATGGCAAAGTGATCATTGATAACTTAAAAATATGATGGGAGGATAAACCATGAAGGGGAAAGTCATTGTAATAACATCTGGCAAAGGAGGAGTTGGGAAAACCACCACCACTGCCAATCTGGGTACCGCATTAGCCATGATGGGTCAAAAGGTCGTCCTGGTCGATACTGATATTGGTCTGCGCAATCTGGACGTAGTCATGGGTTTGGAAAACCGGATTGTTTTCGATATTGTTGATCTGGTAAATGGACACTGTAAGCTAAAACAGGCCTTGATACGTGACAAACGCTTTGAAGGCATGTCTTTGTTGCCGGCTGCTCAGACCAAGGATAAGTCTTCCGTAACTCCACACCAAATGAAGAATTTAACTAATGAGTTGCGTAAGCAATACGATTTCATTCTGGTGGATTGTCCAGCTGGGATCGAGCAGGGTTTTAGAAATGCTATCGCCGGTGCTGATGATGCTATTGTGGTGGCTACCCCCGAGGTGTCCTCGGTTCGGGATGCTGATCGGATTATTGGACTGTTGGAGGCGGCTGGACTGAGTCGAGCGCGTTTAATTATCAATCGTATGCGCCAATCGATGGTCAAACGGGGCGACATGATGGATATCGATGACATCATAGATATTTTATCTATAGATCTGCTGGGAGTAGTTCCAGAAGATGAACTGATCATAGTGTCAACTAACAAAGGAGAGCCAGCGGTTTTAGAAACCAATTCCCGGGCGGGGGGAGCTTATCGGCGCATTGCCCGAAGAATTATGGGTGAAGAGGTAGCTTTACTGGATCCTAATGACAACAACAGCTTCATGAACCGTTTTAAGAAAATAATCAAACTAGCACGCTAGCAAAGGAGGAGAGACGGTTGTTTGATTTGATTAGCAAACTTTTCTATCGGGAAAATATGACCAGCAGAGATATTGCCAAAGAACGCCTGCGATTGGTGTTGGTCCATGACCGCAGTTCTAGCTCTCCGGAACTGCTCAATGCTTTGAAGGAGGACCTGATCAGGGTCATAAGAGAATACATGGAAATTGATGAAGACGCCCTGGTGGTAGACCTGGCCAATGAAGAGGACGCCGTGGCTTTGATCGCCAACATCCCGGTGAAAGGCTTCCGCCGCGCTGTCAACCAATAACCCCGCATCCTGTTGCATGAATAACGGGTAATTTGGAAGGGCGATGCCTACATACCCCCGTGAGTTCGTAATCGTGCGACAGGAGACGGTTCGAGACTACAAAAAAAGTTAATGTCATTCGGAGGCTAGCCGAAGAATCTTACTGGTACCAGAGGGAAAGATCCTTCGGTCGTTCCTCTCCCTCAGTATGACATTCAATAAAGATCTTCAAGGGTTGCGACATGGGACGTTTCTCATTCTCTTACATCCCGCCCTTCCTTAGTATCCTCTTCACGTTAACAGCCGCTAGGTTCCTCATGCTATTCATTAACATTATTAGGCTATATCTGCCTGTCTTTGTCGGGTAGACAGTTGCGAACTGGTGCCGATATAATGAATGGATAGGGGAGGTCATACCTTGAACCTGAAGCGGCTGAAATTTATAGATAAACCTTTTTTAATAAGCCTCATAGTAATCCTGGGCTTTGGTTTGGTGGCTCTGACCAGTGCCAGCCAGGGCATTTCTGGGGATCCTTATTATTATGTTAAAAAACAGGCGGTTTTTGTTTTCCTAGGTCTGGTGGGTGCCATACTGGTGCTGAGCTATGACTACAGCCATTTGCGACGGTATAGTATTTTATTCTATGGAATTTCAGTGTTCTTGCTGATAGCGGTTTTAGTGATAGGGGAAGAACAACGTGGAACAACCGGGTGGATCAGCCTGGGACCACTGCCGGCCATTCAACCGGCTGAGTTTACTAAAATAATGTTGGCTATTGCTTTTGCCGATTTCCTAAATAAGCGTAAAGGGATGCTCAATACTCTTGGGGAGATTTTACCCTGTTTGGTTTATATGGGAGTACCTTTTATGCTCATATTGATGCAACCGGATCTGGGTACAGCGCTGGTTTACATTGCTATTACGATTGTGATGCTGTTTGTAGCCGGTGCCAATCCCCGTGTGCTGGGAGGATTGCTGGCATTCGGTGCAGGTGCGACAGCACTGATGCTGTTTTTGCACTTTCAATTGGGCATGTGGTTGCCTTTGGAGGATTATCAACTCCAACGACTGACGGTTTTCCTGAACCCCTATGAGGATGGACAGGGAGGCCGAGGAGCAGGATGGAATACTATCCAGTCTCTGATCGCTATCGGCTCAGGAGGCTTGACCGGGCAGGGGTTGTTTAACGGTACCCAGGTACAGCTCAATTTCCTGCCTGAGCATCATACCGACTTTATTTATGCTCTTATCGGTGAGGAAATGGGTTTTGTCGGAGCCGCTGCCGTTGTCTTGCTCTATGGCATCCTGCTATTGCGAACCATTAATGTAAGTTTTCATGCCAAAGATCTATTTGGCACTCTGATAACTGTGGGTGTGGCTGCCATGTGGCTGTTTCATGTCTTTGAAAATATTGGTATGTCAATCGGCATCATGCCTATTACCGGTATCCCCTTGCCTTTTATAAGCTATGGAGGCAGCTCCATGCTAGCCAATTTCCTGGCAGTTGGGCTAGTTTTGAGTGTCAATGTACGGGGGCGGAAAATAGTATTTTAGCAGTCGGGCTATACTAAAAGCGTAGTATACAAAGGGAGGAAGCCCAATGGAATCTGATTTCGATCGGGAAGGAAACCAGGAGCATGAGCATGGGTCAAAAGGAAGTCCCCGGATGGCTGAAAAAGTCCTCCAGGAAGCCTTGTTGCTTATACCCAATTTTCTAAAGCTGTTATACCGATTATCTAAAGACCCAGCAGTTAGCACCACCGATAGGGCTCTATTGGCAGGTACTATTGGCTATGTCCTGCTTCCCCTGGACTTTTTGCCGGACATGATACCCTTCTTAGGTCAGGTGGATGATGTGTTACTGGTGGCTCTGGTAGTCAAACGCTTGATGGAGAGTGTCAGCCATGATGTGTTGGAGGGGTATTGGGATGGGGATGTTCGACTTTTGATATGGATTGAGAGAATAATCGATCTATCTCGTCACGTGGTTCCTCCCCCGATTTACAACCGCCTGGTGAAAAAAGCCCACGCATAGGAGCGAGCGAATCAGAGGCTATCT